>JAICEJ010000745.1 GCA_025924215.1 Candidatus Binatia bacterium | reverse complement strand
TATGTTATCTTGCCGCATCGCGTTTAACAAGAGATCGGCGCAAGCGCAGCGTACCATGGGCGAGCGAGAGTTTGCCTCTTGCGTGATTGCAGCGCATCTGGCGAAAATCGCGAGTTACCAACGATATCAACAGTCTCAGCAATTGACGACGCCGGTTCACGGACGCGATGGCTTCGGGCGCACGACTTCCACCGAGCAGTTGGCGCGCACAGCGACATCGGAAGAAACGCTGCCAATAAGAAAACGTTCGATCCCGCTTAGCCCGCGTGCTCCGATCACGATGCAGTCCGCCTGCCAATCTACGGCGGCGTCGAGAAGGCGTTGACTCGGAGCGCCTCTTACAACTTCGCGGGAAATCGCTAATCCCGCGCCCTGTAGCTTGTCGCTCGCGGCGTTCATCATTCGGTCGACCCATGCTTGATCATCATCCGAATCTGCCGCACTCGACCAACGTGCCAAACGCGGGATAAGCGATGGCGTGAGAATTGAAAGTCGGTCATCGATTACGGTAATTAAATGGGCTTGGCTTCCCGGCGGCCACCTACGCTCGGCCACCGCCTCCATCGCCAACTCAGCATCAGGCGATCCGTCGAGGCCAATGATGATACGCACTGACTCCCGGCGGCTTTGCAAAGGCCGCCCCACCCTGACGGTGCGTTCACAGGCGCCGACGACTTTTCGCAGTATACTGCCCAATTGTATTCGCTCGATAAACGAATGCTTTCCAGCGCCGATGACGACCATGTCGGCGCCCCATTCTTCAGCCTTCAAGATGATTCCCCAGCCAGCCCAGTTAACATCCGTTTCGGCGCTTACCACCCATGATGTAAATAGCTGCTTGACGCGGGCGGCGCCTTGAGCCGCCACCGCAGCAGCCTCTTCCCGCGCCTTCAAAGCTCGCGCGCGCATTTCTTCGGCCCGTTTCCGGATCTTCTCATCCAACGGCGAAGATCCCCAGTCCTTTGGGTCAACAGTTGGGGGCAAGAATGCATCTGCGACGGTCAGAACTATCGCTTCAACATCCTGCGGCAGCCCGGCGCGCTGGAGATCGTCGATCGCTGCGTCAGCATGCTCGGATCCATCGTATCCAATCAATAACTTTCTCATAAATGTTCCTTTCAAGCTTGCTTGCGACGCTGCTGTCCGTTTGTATGCTCCTCAGCGCACGGGCGGCTGTCAGGCTCCCTTATAACGTCGAATGGGTGCTCGTTCAACGCGCGTGGGAGACTCTGAGCGCCGAGCATCCCCACGATTTAGGCATCGATCCGGGAGACTGTATTTCCTCTTCAACGCTCGCGGCCGCCGGCATTTTTATGCCTCATCCAATAAGGTTCGCATTCCTATTCGGCGCTAAATGAGCACCACCAACCGGCGGATTATTGAAACTTGCTACCGTCAATCGAGGGAGAGCGGACTCCTTTTTCTCCAAATGTTGGTGAACCGGCTGGTGCGCGCGCTACTAAGTTGGAAAATTCTACTGCTTTCTGCCAAGCAAGTTTC
>JAICEJ010000744.1 GCA_025924215.1 Candidatus Binatia bacterium | reverse complement strand
GAGTGGCTGGGACATACGCGGCTCAGGTGGCAAATGCGATATCGATAAGCTAATCATCAAGACATGCGGATCTGCTCCCTGCTTCCAGGCGCTACCGAGATCGCATGCGCTCTCGGACTGGCCGACGAGATCGTCGGCGTCAGTCACGAATGCGATTTCCCGGCGGCAGCTCGAAGTAAACCGGTGATGGTAAGGAGCCGCATCGATCCGACCATGCTCGGCAGCGGCGAAATCGATCGGCAAGTGGGCGATCTGCTGCGCTCGCAGCAAAGCCTGTACGCGCTCGATGAGAAACGATTCAAAGACAGCGAACCAGACATCATTCTCACCCAGGGCTTATGTGACGTCTGCGCGCTCGATTACAACGACGTGGTCCGAGCGGCGCGCTCGCTTGCGCGAGATCCCTGCATTGTCTCGCTCGACCCGCATTGTCTCGCTGATATTCTGAACGATGTATTGCGCATCGGCGAGGCGACCCACAGATTGCGGCAGGCCGAGTCATTGGTTCAAGAACTCCAACTTCGAATAGAGTCGGTACGCGATCGAACGGCGCGATCAGCTTCACGACCACGAGTGGCCTGTTTGGAGTGGTTTGATCCCATTTACATGGCGGGCCATTGGGTGCCAGAAATGGTCCACATCGCCGGCGGCAACGACATTCTAGGAACTGCAGGCGAGCCTTCGGCCAAAGTCGAATGGGACGCCGTCATCGCATCGATGCCGGAAATTTTGATTCTCATGCCATGCGGCTTTGACCTGGACCGCGCAGTTCGAGAGAGTTCGTTGCTGAAGAATCGCGCGGGTTGGCAAACCTTGCCCGCGGTTAAAGACGGCCGCGTTTTCGCCGTCAGCGGCGCCGATTATTTTAGCCGGCCAGGGCCGCGTCTGATCGATGGCCTGGAAATACTCAGCGAGCTTTTCCATCCGCAACTATCTCCGGCGCCGATATCGTCTGATCTCGCTAAAAGGATTAATCTCTAGCATGCGTCTGGCTCTTCTTTTTATCGGACTGCCTCTTCTGGAGCTGTATATTCTGATCAAAATCGGCAGCCATCTCGGCCCATTTCTAACCATCGCGTTGATCATCTTCAGCGGGCTCTTGGGATTGTTGCTTGCCCGCTTCGAGGGCCTCAGAACCTTGCATCAGATCAGGCAAAACCTTTCGCAAGGTATTCTGCCGGCGGAAGAGATGCTTGACAGCGTCTTGATCTTTGCCGGTGGAGTTCTCTTTGTCGTACCCGGAGTCATCACCGACTGCGCCGCTTTGGTGCTCTTGATTCCTTTCACCCGAACCATTTTCAAGCGCTGGCTGCGGCGGCGCTTCGACCGCATGGTCGCGAAAGGTAACGTGCGGCTTCAGTATCACCGCAGCACTCCCGACGATTACTAAGAGAAGCTGGTGAAAAGAAACTGATATGCTTTCGAAAAGATAAATTATGAAAGCTGAAAACTGAATTCCGCTTTCAGATTTCCGCTTTCATCCTTGTAATTCGCGCGTCTGCCACTGAGGTCTTTT
>JAICEJ010000743.1 GCA_025924215.1 Candidatus Binatia bacterium | reverse complement strand
TCGTGAAACCAGCGCCCGAGCATGGTTTCATAGCCCTCCGGAAGTTCTTCCACCACGGCCTGCGCGCCGCTTTTTCGAGCGGCGGCAGCAATACGTTCGACGTCATCCATCGCATCGATCTGGCCAAACCCGATATTCTCTCTGACGGGCAGGTGATAGCGCACGAAGTCTTGAAAAATCACGCCGATTCTTTGCTGCAGTTCTAGAGGGTCCAGATCACGGATATCGATGTCGTCGATCAGAATGCTGCCTTCGGTAGGATCGTAAAGCCGGCTCAGGAGCTTTATAAGGGTGGTCTTGCCGGCTCCATTGTGGCCCACCAGCGCAACCTTCTCGCCGGGTCTTATGGTGAGATTGACTCCGCGCAGGGCCCATTCCCCGCTGTCGGGATAGCGGAAACCGACATCGCGGAATTCGATGCCGCCGCGCAGCGGAAGCGACAGCTTGCGTTTTTGTCCGGTTATTTTCATGAGCGGCTCGAGGCAGAGAAATTCGAAGAAGTTTGCCATGAACAAATTATTCTCATAAATATTGCCGACCGCCGCGAGAATCGATTGGAACGTCGATTGCCCCTGGCGGAAAATCGTCAGATAAAGCGTCATATCGCCCAGGGAGATTTTACCCTGCACGGTATACCAGACGATCCAGGCGTAGGAGCCGTAAAATCCCAAAGTGGCGATGAGTCCCAGGCCGAATCCCGCGGTGGCCCGGCGCAGAGCCAGTGATTTGTCTTCCTCAAAGAACTTGTCAAACAGTGTCGTGTAACGATCGAGCAACGTGCCGCCAAGATTGAACAGCTTGATCTCTTTGGCTGCGGTGTCCTCGGTCAGCAGCCGTGAAAGATAATTGACCTGGCGGGTTTCGGGAGCGCGGCGGGTGAGCAAGCGAAAACCGCGCTCCGAGTAGCGGGTTTCGGCGATGAACGATGGGATACTGGTGGCCAGCAGAACCACCACTAGCCATGGACTGAAACGGAGCATCAAGAGGGCGAAGGAGATCAAGGTGATAGAGTTCTGCACGATTAGAAAAGTGTCGTTGATCAATTCCACCGGCTTGTACCCACCCTCGCGTCGGGCATTTTGCAGTCGGTCGTAAAAATCAGAATCTTCAAAATAAGCCAGATCCAGAGTCAGCGCTTTGCCGATGATCTCGGCGCGAATCCGATTGGCGAGCTGGAGCTGAATCAGTTGTTGAATCAGGCGCCGGCCGTGATTGAAGGCTGCGCTGAGCAGGAAAAGACCGAGCTCAAGGAGCAAATAAATAAAAACTTTTCTCACCTGCGCGGCATCCTGGCCGGTTTGGATCGACGCGACCACTCCGTCGACAATGAGCTTTCCCACCCAGGCTTGGCTCGCCGGCAATAAAGCGCCACCCAAGGTCAACAAACCCAATCCCACAGTTGCCCAACGGTTGGTGCGCCAGACAAAGCGAACGGCTTGTGGCGTGTGAGTGAAGGACTGACGCAGTTGGCGCCACTTTTCTGGCAGAGAAATCATCTGGCAGGTTTAAGATTACAGT
>JAICEJ010000742.1 GCA_025924215.1 Candidatus Binatia bacterium | reverse complement strand
GTATCCCGAACAGAGATTTCGACCCAGCGTTTCCCGTCGGCCGTGCACGAATCCGCTGTGATGTGGCAGTTCCCGCCGTCCGGCATGGCATGGAAGGCGTTCACGATCACATTCACCAGAACCTGGCCGATCTGCGTCTCATCGCCGAGCACTCGAGGCAAATCATTCTCGATCGTATGTTCAAGCTGAATGTTGTGCTCCTGCGCTTCAAGCTGCATGAGCGTGACGATATGTTCGATGACGCGATGCATGTCGACTTCATGAGTATCGATAGAGCTGGGCCGCGCGAACTTCATGAAATTGTCGAGAATCGCGGACAGACGTCGACATTCTGCGTTCAATATGTGCAGATAGTGCGTCGCCCCGCTTGTCAGAGGGCCATGCTCCTGTAACTCTTCCTCGAGGAGATGCCGATTCAAATCGATCGCGCTGAGCGGATTGCGCAACTCGTGCGCCACGCCGGCGGATAACGTATGAAGGGCGGCGAGTTTCTCAGCGACCCGAACCCGCTGCTCGAGTCCCAGCCATTCGGTGACATCCTGTGCTTGGAGCAGTACACCGGCCGGTTCCCCGTTGTCGCCCGTCAACTCGACCGTACTGACACGGATCGTCTGGAGTCGGCCGTTGACGCCTTCGTACGACAAATCTTTCTGATTAAGGTGACGATGGCTCTTGAGCGCCCTGTCCAGCACTTCCCGAACCATTTCACCACTGCCAAACACGGATTCATAAGAATTGCCAAGCAGATCAGCCGTCGACCGTTTCAACACCGCCTCGGCCGCGGGATTCACGGCGGTGATGAGGCCGCTGCGATTGATCGTCAGGATGCCGGTCGGGATGCTTTGCAAAATGTTCCTGGCGAGCCCCTTCACTTCTTCGAGGGTTCGCTTTGTGCTGGCAGAGTGTGAAAAGCTGATGACGGCTGCGATGCTTACAGCGCTTGCGAGGGCGAGGAGCAACGCCAGGACAATCAGATCACGCCGCGAAGGGGCAGTGAACACTTCCGTGCTGAAGAACAATAGGACGATGAAACCAACGGCAAGAACAAAGGGAATGGACGCGATGAGCCGAATGGGAGCCCTTCGAAGGACACTGGCTTCAGGAATGGGCCTAAACATGGTCTTTCGAGGAGGACGGAGACGCGGCGCTTATGCTAACACGCATCCGCGCGGCTGTACACACGCCCTGAGCATCACGCATGTATCGTGGAGGGGATGCCGCGCCGTCACCAGCCGGACGACAAGCGTTCAGACTTTCGCTTCTTTCAAAGCCTTCGCGGCTTCTTCGGGCGACACGGGATTAATATAGAAACCCGTGCCCCATTCGAAGCCGGCCACCTGGGTGAGCTTTGGGATGAGCTCAATGTGCCAGTGGTAGAAATCGCCGGTTTTCTCATGCAATGGCGAGCTGTGAAGGATGAAGTTGTAGGCCGGTTTCGACAGGACCTTGTCCATGCGCCGGAGCGATTCCGAGAGAATCGGTGCGAGAAACTCAAACTGCTGCTTATGGCTCTCTTCAAAATAGC
>JAICEJ010000741.1 GCA_025924215.1 Candidatus Binatia bacterium | reverse complement strand
TGCACGCCTCTCCCCAGCTACGAAACATCCTCCGCTCTTCGGGGTCTCAGAATAAGTTTGCCGTTTAAAAAGCATTTGAGCGGGTGATCTCTCGGTGGCGAGATAGCGAATCGGCTCATCGTGAGGTGTGATCTCACTGTTCCTCATCTGCAGGATTCTAAGAGCAGTTGGGGATCTCTGCGTGATTAGTAAACTAAGATTGACAACGAAAACATGGTTCAGAAGAAGGCGATCTATGCGGCGCTTGTTCAGATTTATTACAGCCGCTAGAGCTTGCGCACCTCATAAAGTAGCTGGATATAACTGGATATATATTGACTGGTGTTGCAATCCTTTGGTTTTCACTATTCAGCTGTGCGCTCCTCGATAAACCGAGAAGCGATGTTCAAACTGTTTGACATTCGCTGTCGGAGTCGTTAGTGTAAGCTATCTTCTTCAGTATCGGGCCTTCTGGTAGAGGATAATAATAGTTGAAGGCTCCTGTCAGTCTATCTCCTTGCGAACAGATACTATAGGACAATCCGACCAGCGTGTGGTTAGCAGTTTCCCCATGTTCGGCTCCGTTAGCAGTCAATTTCTCAGGGTCAGAGACATCAACATTCTCTTATAGGAGGAGAACATGGGTAGCAAATTATACGTAGGTGGTTTGCCTTATTCGGTTACCGAAGGGCGACTCCAGGAAATTTTTTCGGCGCACGGAACGGTGGAATCAGCCAACGTGATTTCGGACAAGTTTACCGGACAATCACGCGGATTTGGTTTTGTCGAAATGAGCTCGAGCAGCGAGGCCCAAAAGGCAATTGAAAGCCTGAACGGCACACAACTCGATGGCCGCACACTGACTGTTAACGAAGCCAAGCCTATGGCGAAGCGCGATAATAGCGGTGGCGGTGGTCGCGGTGGCCGAGACGGCGGACGCAACCGCTGGTAATTCACTGCCTGCGTGAGTAACGAGAGGGGCAACCGATTGGTTGCCCCTTTTTTTGGCTGGATGCGCTTTCCTTGCACCCCTGCAACACTTCAGGTTGTAGCCTTACCTGTATCGTCTATTGCCATTCCAATTGAACCAAAAATCACAGCCGTAACACTCGGCGACATGGAATCTGGAAGTATAGTTGTCGACAAACAGCGGGCCGAGAATGCCAGAGCCTTTAATCTGAATGCCAGCGTTCAGGTGGAGAATCAAAAAGCTACATTAGCCGCGGTGGCACATGCTTACAAAGCGGCGAAGTCGATCGCGTGCGGCAGGCGTATACAGAATACAGATGCGGCGAAACTCCAGATTTTTAAGACCAAGCGTTCGCGCGCGCTCATGCCGGCCGGCTGAACTGGGCTCAAATTCGTCATCGCAATGTCAGATTAGCGAACCGATTACTCTCGCCTCAGGCTCTAAAGATGAGAAGTCTCTCCGTACGGCAGAACGGCTCTTTGGCTGTTCTAGCTGCTGATCCCGTAAAAGCTCTTGGAGTTCTTTGCCAAGATCGCTTCTTTGTCATCTTTGCTCAAATCCTCGCGGCCCAATAGGTGCTCGATCTCGACCCGGCAAGATTGGGCGTCGAAGCTCTC
>JAICEJ010000740.1 GCA_025924215.1 Candidatus Binatia bacterium | reverse complement strand
AGGTGGAAGAGGCGACCACCAGCTTCGAGCGGGCCATCACCGCCAATTACTCGTTCGAGCCGGCATATCTGGCACTGGCTGCCATCTACGAGTCGCGCCATGAAAAAGAGCGCGCGGTTGGAGTGCTCAAGAGATACCTCCAGCAAGTCAACTCCCGCAACCGGGATATCCGCCACCAGCTGGTGCGGCTCTATATCGACGCCAAGGACTATTCGGGTGCCAGAAAAGAACTTGAAGCGATGATTGCCGAAGATCCGTCCGATCTGGATGCGCAGCTTCGAATGGCCCTCATCCACGGCGAACAGAAGGAATATCCTCAAGCGATCGAGCGGTTGACAGAAATTCTCAAGGTCCGTCCGGCAGAGCTGAAAGTGAGAGATTATCTCGGCTATGTCTACGAGGAATCAAAAGACACGCAAAAAGCGCTCGAGACCTATACATTCAATGTGCAGCTCGAGCCCACGTTTTTCGAAGGGCATTTGCATTTAGGGGTCTTGTACTACCGGCTCAAGAAGTTCCCTGAAGCGACGGAACACCTGGGCCGGGCGATCGCGCTGAACCCCAAACAGCCGGAATCCCACATCGTGCAAGGATTAGCTTACCTGCAGCAAGATCAATACGACAAATCTGCCGAAGTGTTTCAAGAAGGCATCCGTCATAATCCCAAGAGTGCCGATTTGCATTTTAATCTTGGAACGGCCTATGACAAACTAGACCGCTTCGATGATGTCATACGAGAGATGGAAACCGCCATTCAGCTTGATCCGCATCATGCCGATGCGCTCAACTATCTCGGATACAGCTACGCAGATCGAGGAATAAAAATCGACCAGGCGATTTCCCTGACGAAACAGGCGGTCGCGCTCAAACCTGAGAACGGCTACTATGTGGACAGCCTCGGATGGGCATTTTTCAAATCGGGGTTATTGACCGAAGCCCTTGCAGAACTCAAGCGAGCGGCCGCACTGGTGGGAGACGACCCGGTGATCTATGAGCATCTCGGCGACATTTACGCCAAACAGCAACGCCTTTCCGATGCCCGCGAAGCCTGGCTCCACGCCCTGGAACTGGATCCAAGCAATCACAAGTTGATGGACCGGTTCCGTGAGCAAGGCATGGGTGATCCTGCACAAGAAGAACGAATCCAGCAGGCCAAGCGCAGAGTCGCTGGCCAGAAACCCTCTCTGCCGATCGCGCAATAACGAGCGAAAAACGATCATTTCTTCCCGCTAGATTCCTGCCTTGTGGTGCAGACCAAGCGTGACCTTCTTGAAGAAGGAAGGCGTATCCAAATCGGTCGGCCTTGTATCGAAATCGCTCTCACCTTTCGAGACCAGCAGTCGCCGGTGAAGGCCGGTCCGCGCTGTCTGCGGAATTGTCCTGCCCCCACTGAGTAGAACCACTTGCTAAGAAGTGCCTGCGATGTCCTCCTGCTTCAGCACGCGGTGACAATAATTGGCGAATCTGAGCAGAACTCGGTAGCGACGTTTGCGGCGCCTCAGTCTATAGAGTTCCGTAAGTCCTTGAAAAAATGCTCGTCCCCTGGCTGATCGATTGAGGCCGCCT
>JAICEJ010000739.1 GCA_025924215.1 Candidatus Binatia bacterium | reverse complement strand
GGAACGCCGACGAACTGAAACTTAGCGGCGTCGAATTCGATACCCGGTTTGCCTAGCAGTTGCTGAAGAAAGAGCCCGCCGATGAAATGGCCAATGGTAAGCCCGTCCGGCCGCGCGGCTTTAAAGGTGTAGTTTGCTGAAATCATGCTGCCAGCGCCAGGCATATTTTCGACGATCACGCTGGGATTTCCGGGGATGTGCTTCATCATATGACGAGCGAGGGTCCGGGTGTAAGCATCATAGCCGCCGCCTGCGGTGAAGCCGACGATCAACCGGATAGCTTTGCCCTCAAAAAAATTTGCCTGCGCGAATGCGTCATTGGATTCGCCGGCGAAAGCGCCGAGAAACACAGTCGAGAGCGCGAGCAGTAATCTCTGCATGGATCCTCCGGAAACAACGTATATTTTTGTGAATGATGGCGGGTCAGCTTGGATTCAGAATGCTTTTGAGCTTGGCCGCTAATGCCGGATCAAGCTTGAAGATGCCCGCTACCAGCCGTTCCATCTCCTGCCCGGTAATCGGTTCAATTTCGAGATTAGCTCTTTTCGCATCCGCGAGAAATTCGCCGTCTTTCATCGTGGCGTCGAAAGCTTGGCGCAAAATCTCGACGCGCTGCTTGGGAGTGCGCGGCGGCGCCACGTAGGGACGATAGAACTCCGCGGCGTCCTCGATGCCAGCCTTGAGCAGCTGGCGCGCTTCATCCGATTTAGCGAGACTTTGGGCCAGCGGTACATTGGGCAGCTCGCGGTGTGGTTTGGATACGACCTGTAGCACGACGACCGCCTCACCACTCTGGATCCCTTTATTCCACGTCGAGCGAATCGAATCCCACGTCCAGCAGCCGCCGGCGAGCTCTCCGCTCTCGGCCGCTAGGCGAATCTCCGCTGTTCCTTTGTAACCGGCAACAAGTTGGATGGGTAGCGCGGTGGTCGCTGCAAGCATACGCGCAATGTCATCGGGGGCGCCGCCGCCGATACCGCCGATCTTCACCGGCGTTTTGGCCGCCAGCCATCGCTCTACGCTGGTGATACCGCTTGCCTTGGTGAGGGCGCACGCGCGGGTTTCCCTGATCGGCGATCCGAGGAATTCGTATTTCGTTGCCTCGAATTCAAGTCCGGGGCGCTTGAAGAGTTGATAGAGAAACCAACCTCCATGAAAATGACCGATCGTCAAGCCATCCGGTTTTGCAACGTTATACATATGATTGGCGGCAATCAGGTGGCCGGCGCCCGGCATGTTTTCCACGACGACCGTGGGCTGTCCCGGAATATGTTTGCCGAAGTGGCGCGCCAAGGTGCGTGTGTAGGTGTCGAAGCCGCCGCCGGCCGAAGTGCCGACGATGATGCGGACGGTTTTTCCCTGATAAAACGAATCTTGAGCGAACGTCGCTGCCGGAGCGTTTAGCAGGACACAAATCATGATTAGAACTAACCATCGGAATGGCAACTCCATGCTCGCCTCCTGTCGCCGTCAAGCTGCGCGAATCTAAGGAAAACGAAACTTTGTGTCAAGCTGATTGTTCTTCAAAGGATGAACAGGCGAGTACTATGAGGTATGGTCGACCACCGAAGCGCGGGTG
>JAICEJ010000738.1 GCA_025924215.1 Candidatus Binatia bacterium | reverse complement strand
GAAGGTAAGGCTGCGCTCGCGATCCTCGATATTACCGGCAAAGGGCGGGAGCAGGCGGCTGGGATCGCCGCCAGGTGGTTCGACTTTGATCACGTCTGCGCCAAGATCCGCAAGCCAACGTGTCGCATAAGACCCGGGAATGTCACCGAGCTCGATGACGCGCAGGTGACCAAGCGCTGAATCCGAATTATTCTTGGTGTAGTCCGTCAAGTGCGATCCTTTCGGGCTTGTTCCTTCAACCCCTCAGCCTCTCCTCTCCCCAAAAGCGGGGATGGGAAGAGCAAATGCGTATAATGTTAATTAGCAGGTTGCTGAAAAAACCTCTTGCAGGCTGCGCAAAAAGATCCAGAGGTGAGGCGCGCGACGTTCGATGAGCTGAGGCGTACGCTTCAGTACGTTGAAGCGAATCGGACGAGCGCAACGAAGCCTATGGGTCTTTTCAGCAGCCTGCTTGGATTACTTGCTCGGATTCACCAGCACCCTGCCGCGAATTTCACCTTTTAGGATTTCGTCGATTTTTGGATTTAACTCCTCCAATGAACATTCGGTTATAAGATCGCCTGACATGTCGAGTTTCCACTCGGTGGCAAGCTTCTGCCACACACGCGCGCGAGTGGTCATCGGGATCTCGACCGAATCCACCCCAAGCAGACTGACCCCGCGCAAAATAAACGGGAACACGCTCACTGATAGATCAGCGGACATGGCATTGCCGCAAGCCGTGACGAGGCCACCGTATTTCGCTGACTTGAGCGCCGTGGCCAGGATGTTGCCGCCGACGGTGTCGACCGCGCCAGCCCAGCGGCCTTTCTGAAGCGGCCTTCCTGAGGTGTCATTAGCCTCGTCGCGCGAGATGATGGTTTTGGCGCCGAGCCCGGTGAGGAAATCTTTTTCGGCTGCCTTGCCGGTGGCGGCAACCACGTCGAACCCTAACTTGGCGAGAATGCCGACCGCGACGCTGCCGACTCCGCCGGTGGCGCCAGTCACCAGCACTTCACCGGCGTCCTTGTTGAGACCTCCTGCCAGTAATCTCATCACGCACAACGCCGCGGTAAATCCGGCAGTGCCGTAGGCCATGCTGTCTCGCAATGATAGTCCCGCCGGCAACTTTACCGCCCATCCCGCCGGCACGCTAATATACTGGCCAAAACCGCCCGCGGTATTCATCCCCAGATCGTATCCCATGACAATAACCTCGCTACCGATGGCGATGTCTCTGCTGCTGGAATTGACGACAACCCCGGCGGCATCGATTCCCGGCGTGTGAGGATACTTCCGAGTGACTCCTTTATTGCCGGTCGCCGACAGCGCATCCTTATAGTTCAACGAGGAGTATTTAACCTCGATGACCAGTTCACCGGCGGGCAAATCGCCCAGAGCCAACTGCTTTATCTCTCGGGAAAACTTTTTATCCGCGCTCTCGGAGACAACCATTGCTTTGAAATTCTGTGGTAAAGGCATGCTCATTACTCCTCATCCTTAAAGATAGTCACAGCAAGCGAGTACATAATCTGTAGCCCAAACTGTCAAGAGCCCTGAAAGGATTGCGCCGGCCCGGCAGGCTCAAGCGAAGATCACTT
>JAICEJ010000737.1 GCA_025924215.1 Candidatus Binatia bacterium | reverse complement strand
GCATCCCTGTAAAGCCAAGGTGCCGATCTACATTGCCGCCAGCGGTCCGAAGATGCTGGAATTGTCCGGCCGCATCGCCGATGGCATTATTGTTTTAGTGGGCGTGGCTGACGAATATATCGCTCACGCCAGAGAAAGGATTTCTGCCGGCGCCAAAGCGGCCGGAAGAAAAGTCGAAGACATCAACTTGGTTCTGTGGGTGCCTTGCGCTGTGTCAGACACCGCACCGGCTAAGGACGCGGTCAAAGCCCATGTCGCTCGGGTCGTGGCGCATCCGCTTCCCTACGTGCTCGACCCCACCGAGCAAAAAGTACTGGAAGAAATCCGCAAGACCTACGACTACTATCATCACATGGATCAACAGGCGAACCATGCCGAGGTGATACCGGACTGGTTGGTAGAAAAGTTCGCGATTGCCGGAAGCGTCGCCGAGTGCCGCGCACAAATCGAGCGCATCAAGAAGACCGGCATCCAACAAATCGCAATCATTCCCTATAGTCCGCCGGGCGGCAGCAGGGAAGAGACCATTCGCGGGTTTGCCAAGGCAATGAAATAGCGACTAAGGAACCTATTTTAGAGGACAGCGGTGCTTCGTTACCGGCGTGGAGTTCGTTTGGGACGCGTGGGCGAAGCGGCGGGAAGAGGTCCGGCCGCCATGAGTCTTCGTCTCACAGGTTCGATGATCAGATTCAGTCCTTCGAGCGTGTGCGCGCCTAAAAGCTGCAGGTCGCCGGGTTCCGCAAAGACCACTTCGTCAATAGTAAAATACTTGTCCAGTCGGATGATCGCGAAACCCACGCTACGGGTGACTTCCTGGCCGTTTGCGAGGACGAATCGTAAATCCTTTTTTTCTCGACCAATGCCGATCCGTTCCAGCATGCGCTCAGACACCCAAGTTAATTCACTTCCCGTGTCAACCAATAGTCTTGGGATGACGATGGATTTGGACCGATCCGACGGGTTTTCGAGTTTGCATCGTGCGTAAAAGGTGCCCATTGTGGAACTACCACTTGCTTGAATTTGATTTATATTGCGGTCGTACGTTGATCAGCTGCACCGAAAATCTACTGTTTACCGTATAAAATGTAAAGCCTGCGAAAGCTGCAGAGTTGGTCAACCGTCAAAGCGCAATGATCGGTACGGTTACTGGAGGAAACAATGAAGATCGTCCACACGATGATTCGGGTGAACCATCTCGATGAAAGTTTGAGATTCTACTGCGATGGGCTCGGCATGAAGCTCTTGAAGAGAAAAGACTATGAGTCCGGTCGCTTCACCAACGTTTTTGTTGGCTATGGTTCCGAAGAGACGGACGCAGTGATCGAGCTTACCTACAATTGGGATACGCACTCGTATGATATCGGCAATGGCTTTGGACATATCGCTCTCGGCGTCCCGGATGTTTATAAGACCTGTGAAGAGCTGCGCGCCAAGGGAGTCAAGATCGTGCGCGAGCCGGGACCTATGAAGCATGGGAGCGGGAGCAACGCCATCGCCTTCCTCGAAGATCCGAACGGCTACAAAATCGAGCTGACAACGCGTGCGGAGTAAGTGAATTAGAAGCAGCGTGCAGGAGAGGTCGTAT
>JAICEJ010000736.1 GCA_025924215.1 Candidatus Binatia bacterium | reverse complement strand
CTGAGATCCGGAAGTTCCACGACCTCCATCCCGAGTAAGTGGCAGTGTCAGATATGCGTAAGTCATCAAAGTTTATGGGAGCAACAAAGAGGAGGAGACACGATGTTCGACCTAGCATTATGCCCGGGTCTAAAAGATCAGCACACACCAGCACTGCCTGTCTGAGCCGCGAAATCTGACCGTTTGTATTTCGATGCGTCGCATGATGGGTTCAACAAACGCTTCTAGCCGATAAAGACTTGAAGTGGGTTAGGAACGAGTTCGCCGATTACAATTTGTAGGCCGATATATTCTTGCAGAGACGCACTCTCTCTTCGTGAGCGGATTGACCGATCATGTTTGGAGGATTCAGAAACTTTTCACTAACAGTTAAAAAAGGGATATAAATGCGGGATTATGTCCGATTTGAATGATCCGAGAGTGTTCTTCGCAGCTGAACGCACGCTAATGGCTTGGACGCGTACCGCCGTTGCCTTGATGGCGTTCGGGTTTGCTATAGAGCGGTTCGGGCTTTTTCTGCACATGTTCCTTTTAGCTCAAGGAGATCATGCCCGGCGAAACGGGTCATTTTGGGTTGGCGCTTCTTTCATTCTCTTTGGTGTCGTGGTTGCCGTGCTTTCCGTGCTTCAGTACCGAAGTGTCCTTAAGACTCTCAAGCCGGTTGAAATTCCAGAGGGCTACTGGGTCAATATAGGCGCGTATACTAATGTGCTCGTAGCAGTGTTTGGGATCGCGATAATTGGCTATTTCATTCTCACTCTGGACTAGCAATACAATCGGCCTCTTGTTTTCGACTAAAGAGCTGGTTAAACGGCCGCCCAGTTCCTTTAAGGCCGCTAAATTAGGAAGTGGGATTAACGTGTGAAGACTCGGTTACCGAGCTGGTAGGCGCACGGGAATGCCGCGGTCGTGCAGATAATTTTTACATTCTACTACTGAGTATTCCCGGTAGTGAAAGATAGAGGCGGCTAGCGCTGCGCTGGCATTTCCCTCGACAAATCCCTGGTAAATGTGATCCAAGTTTCCTACGCCGCCCGAGGCGATCACGGGAATCGACAGACGGTCTGAAATCGCCCGGGTCAGGCCGAGATCGTAACCGGCTTTGGTGCCGTCGCGGTCCATGCTGGTAAGAAGAATCTCTCCCGCGCCGAATTTTTCCATCCGCTCGGCCCACTCACTGGCATCCAATCCTGTGGGGTTCCTTCCGCCGTGAGTGAAGACCTCCCAATGATCGTCAACCCGCTTGGCATCAATGGCGACGACGATGCACTGGCTGCCGAATACTTTTGCCGACTCTCGAACAAATTCCGGACGATTGACCGCTCCCGTGTTGATTGAAACTTTATCGGCGCCGGCATGTAGCAAATTGCGAATATCTTCCAAGGAGTTGATCCCACCACCAACGGTGAGAGGCATAAAAACCTGTTCGGCAGTGCGCGCGACGACATCGAGGATGATTCTTCGCTGTTGATGCGACGCCGTTATATCGAGAAAACAAAGTTCATCTGCTCCTTCTTTGTCGTACTGGCGGGCAATCTCAACCGGATCGCCGGCGTCGCGAAGTTCCAAAAAATTTACGCCTTTGACAACTCTTCCTTCATTCACATCCAAACAGGG
>JAICEJ010000735.1 GCA_025924215.1 Candidatus Binatia bacterium | reverse complement strand
CATTCGATCGAATTGCGGCGCTCTCGTCGTCTCTTGAGCACATCCTTGTATATATGTCCTCCGATCGAAGAAGCGGAAACCGCGTTCCTTTAGGGTATGACCATAAGCCGCTGTGCGCGTCATTCCAGAAAACAACCTCGGGTTCTCAGGCAGGTTGATGCACCTGGAACTTCATCTTAATGCCAACGGAGCTTGAAAATATTCTCATCGCTCTGTTGCACTGCAGTATTAAATCGCTTCCCTTCCCGATTGAGGAGATCCGCCAGCCACTGTGAGTCGGTTGCGGACGCGCGGTTCAATCGAAAGCGGCGGATTTGGGTTGGTATCAGCCGCAGCGCGATAAGTTTGCCGGTACTGGAATTGATATCCGCAAAGTACATCAGACCGAGATCGCCGCGAAATTGCTCGTGGCCGCTGATGCCCTCATAATCATTGAAAAAATCGCCGCAGCCGTAAAGAATCAGGCGCTCTCTGTAGACTTCGATTGCTTTGACATGGTGCGACGAATGGCCGTGAACAATATCAGCTCCAGCTTCCTCGACGAGCCGATGAGCGAGTCTATTCTCGCTGCGGGGAATTTTATAACCCCAGTTGCTCCCCCAGTGCGTCGAGACAATAACGATGTCACCTGTTTGTCTAATCGCGCTGATTTCTTTCGCTAGGAAGCGCACAAGATCTTCCGGGTAGGATTCTATCAGATGCAGGCCAGGCAGGTTTTCTCGGGCCGACCATTCGGCCGGGATGCCGCTTGATGTCGAGCCCAGGCTGAAGACGATTACCCGTGTGCCTTCTCCAGTTTTCACGATTGCCGGCGCCCGGGCTTCCTTGAGGTTAAGACCGGCGCCGGCATGTTTGATCTTTACTTTATCGAGCACGTCGAGAGTTTCGATCAGGCCGGGAATTCCCCAGTCGAGGATATGATTATTCGCAACGGCGCAGCAATCGACTCCGGCTGCCGTAAGAGACGGGATATTGTCCGGGCTCATCTTGTAGTGGACGTCTTTGCTCTGCCAGTGTGTATCGCTACGAGTGATCGCCGTTTCTAAATTAATTATCTTCGCTCGTGGTTTTTCCCGCTGAAACACCTCCAACGTGTCGCCCCAGATGTAGCTGAAATCGACCGGTCGCGGCAGCGGACCGTTTGCCTGCTCGGCAAGCCTTACATATTCGGACGCATTCTCGACGCATGGCTCGTAGAGCCGTGGATCTCCTGGATAGGGTAGGGCTTGATCGATCCCGCGCGCGGTCATCACGTCACCGCACAAAAACAAAGTTACTGGTTCGTTCATGCGGCTAGCGTCTTTTCAGTACGGACTGCGCACCAAAACGATTCAACGAAGCAGCCCGGCCACCACGATTTCGACGGCTTGCTCGGGCGTCAGGCCATGGGCCATCAACGTCTCGAGCTGTTTTTGATCGATGCTGCCGATCGCCGCTTCATGCGTGACCTTGGCCAGGGGATGAGTGACCTTAACAATGGGGATGGCTTGGGCCACGGCCTGATCGGTAACGATCTCCGTGCAATCGACGTGTCCTCTCGCGCCTCTTGCCTTTCCTTCGGTCACTCCGATGATTTCCGCTCGGGCATGGCCTTCCAACGCAACGCGCGTTTTAATTAGACTTCGTGCGCTTT
>JAICEJ010000734.1 GCA_025924215.1 Candidatus Binatia bacterium | reverse complement strand
GCTGTGCCGGCCCAGCCGGTTTCGGAAATGTCGATGATCACGCCATCGGGAGCACCATATTTTACTTCGGCGTTGACGTGCGATGGTTGCCCTTTGCCGAGACCTAGCGCATTGTTGATATCATCGCGAATCGACGCCCCGGCAGTAGCTAGTTTCTTATCGACTTCTTCGATGTTATCCACCTCAAATCCGATATGGTGCAGTCCCGTGTAGGTTTTGCCTTGAGGCACTCCAGCGGTCTGATCGTTCTTGAATTTTAATATAGCGAAGTTGATGTCGCCGTCGGTGAGGTGAAAACCGGTGGCGCCAGGGCTATTGATTTTGGCGATTTCCCGCATGCCGAAGACTTCCTTGTAAAATTGCGCGGTCTTCTCCGGATCTTGCGTGGCGACTGCGATATGTTTGATTTTTGCCATATATTGCCTCCCTTGGTTAAGCTTTGGGAATTAAACACTCAGGAACGCAATTCTTCAAGGCGCGCAAAATACCGGCTTCAATTCGTAACGATCGAACGGTCGGCGGACTTGCAACTACTAAAAAGATCTGACCTTTGGTTCACTAGAGCAGAAAGTCTAGAAGCAAAAGTCCGATTCAATAAGTCAACAGAAGCCTAACGCTAGTGATCGAATCTTGCCCAATCGATGGCAATAGAACAACGGTCGAAATCTGGCTGAACTCCGTGAGGCAGTTTTTTCCACCATTGACCAAAAACTTCTTTGAGTTATACGACGATGGACAACTTCATCCCCATTGAGATTGTAAAAGATAGACTTCGCCTCGGCACAGCCAGCAACATGGCATCCAGCACCCGCTGCTCTGCGCTCTCCTTGGATACAATGCCGACACGCATCGCCAAAGGAGAAAGATCCGGCGCCCCGATCCTGCTTGGCTCTGAGCAAGCTCTACTACCCATCGGTTCGAACGCGGTTCTGGGTCGATCATTTTAGCTTTCTTTGCTCGTGAAAAAGTTTCATCGTTACTCTGACACAACCTAGGTTTAGTACCCTCAACGATCGCCACATGTCTCGATCTATTCTTCCAAAGCCGTTCGACGGTAGGGACCATCGATCTTTTCTGTGGCAAGAGAGTGATCGCGCCGCATTACTCGTCCATGGGTTTCCCGGAACGCCGGCGGAAATGCGCCCTCTCGGAATCGCACTGAAGGAGGCGGGCTGGACGGTGAACGGGCTGATGCTACCGGGTTTAGGCGCGGACATTGAGAAACTGGACCAATGCACGTCTCGGGTTTGGTTAGACGCAGTGCAACAAGCGGTAGAAGAGTTGAAGCGCCAACATTCGATCGTCTTGTTGGTCGGCTATTCCTTGGGTGGTGCCTTGACGTTGAGCGCAGCGTCGGAACAGCGGCCGGACGGCCTGGTGCTGCTCGCGCCTTTTTGGAGTTTCGGCGACAAATGGTTCAGCCTCCTTTGGCCGGTAATGAAAATTTGCTTTCCTCGCCTTAAACCGCTGAAGCGCGCCGATTTCGCCGCTAGCGAGGTCCGCCGCGGGTTACAGCGCATGTTCAAAGACATCGATTTGGACAATCCGCAAATCCAAGAGGCTCTGCGCCAGGTCACGGTGTCATCAAAACCGATCGAGCAAATCCGCCAACTCGGCCGACGCGCGTTTATGCAAGTCG
>JAICEJ010000733.1 GCA_025924215.1 Candidatus Binatia bacterium | reverse complement strand
CAAGTTCTTCTTTTGTGGGGTGATAGGGTTCTTTACAGCCGCCGCAAATCGTCCGCGCCAACCGTTGCGCCAAGACTCCTAACAACGCATCGGCAAAATCAAACGGATCCATACCCATTTCTAAGAGTCGGGTGATGGTTTCGACGGCGCTGTTGGTGTGAAGGGTGCTCAATACCAGATGACCGGTAAGCGAAGCTCTATAATTTTGAAGGCGCGGTTTCGGCGGTAAGAGGATGATTTGGCGATGACACAGGCACTAATTTAAAACCGATCATCGGCCCACAGATAACGAATGCCCAATAGCTTGAGCGGAAGGGGAGATGACCTAGACGAGATTATCAAGGAGCAGAAGATTGTGAATCGCCCGCTGCTGTATGGAAACTGCGAGGCAGGAACAGCGCCGCGGATTAACCGGCAACAGGATTTACGGGCGAATCGATGCTTAGTAATCTGATTTGACCTTTTTGATGTTTGCCTTTGCCACTAGCCAGGCGTCTACCATCTCCTGCTTGAAACGCCATTGATTGCCTACTTTGAAGGCTGGTATTTTTTTCTGGGTGATCAGACGGTAGACAGTAAACTTGTCCACATTTAAGTAGCGAGCCACTTGCTCCAACGTTCGTAGCTCGCCTATCTCAGCCCCCCGCTCGTGACTCGTCGGTTTGAGTTGTGCAGAGAGGTCCGTATCAGGCAGAAAATCGCCCTCGCGTTGCGCCGTAAAGAAATCACAGGCTTCTTTAATGATCATCTCCAGCTGAGGTATATCCCAAGGCTTGGTAACCAATTTGGAAACGGCGCCAGAATTCATAGCCTCAATCGCAACATCGAAATCCGAGTACGCCGTAGTCAGAATACGAACTGCGTTCGGATGCACTTCACGAGCCCGTTTTAAAAACTCGACGCCTTTTTCCCCGGGCATTCGCTGATCACTCATCAGAAGCGCGATGTCGTCTCGATATTCTTCAAGCAGTCGATAGCCCTCTGCCGCATTGGCAGCGTTCAAAATCTTAAACTTCTTGCGAAAGACTCGATTGAAGTTGACGAGCGATTTTTCCTCGTCATCAACATATAGGATAGTGCAGTTCTGGTAATCTCCGAGACGTTCCATCGTCTCTCCTGTGCAGCCGAAAGCTTTCGATGTTCGATCGTGGAACTGGAAAAGTCGGTGTGAGCCGTGCCGACCGAGCCGCCGGAAGCTGCCCCTGTCTTAAATTAGCAAATCCTCAGGCCAAGTCTACACTTCGTTTTAGTTCCCAAGCCAGGACGCCACAATCGACCGGTCTCTTACATTGGCAACGGCTCTCTTCGACAAGTACTCTCAGTAATTTCTCCCTTAAAGAGACTTCGGTTCTATGCCGGCAACCGCCATGCTTAGGTTAGGCCCGCGAATAATCCGGGGCCGGCCCACCACAGCCGGTAAAGTTCGGCGGGCGATTCGTTGAACCCGCATGCTCATATCAGTATACCGGAGAAAACACCAGAATAAAGATGATAGAGCCCTTATCGTGGTTCTCAGTTGCCCCTCACGCCTGGCTTTTAGAGCCGGTTCGCTTCCTGATCTGATAAGTTCTTGTCGCCTACTGAAAACCGAGCGAGAGACCTTCCACTTCAACGAAAGGACTAGCGCGACTGTAACATT
>JAICEJ010000732.1 GCA_025924215.1 Candidatus Binatia bacterium | reverse complement strand
ATAAGCTTTGCCACCACATGGGGCGGCGTCGGCAGATCGGGGTTACCCATACCGAAGTCAACAATGTCTTCGCCGCGGTGACGCGCCTGCATCTTCATGCCATCGATGATGCTAAACACATACGGCGGCAGCCGCTTGATGCGCTGAAATTCCAATCGCCGCTACCTCATTTCTAGTGAAAAACCTTTCGTTGCTTTTATAGGCCATCGGCCATTCTGGCGCAACTTTAGGCACGCCAATTCTGACATGAAGCCACGCAAAAGACACGCAGTTTCGGCGATCTAACCGTCTCGCCGGCAGTTGAAATCGTGATTATTGCTCCATGAACAAGATCCGCATTGCGCGATCAAGGCACCAGCTGAAGCGGTTAAAGCATCGGAACGAATGGCTTCAATGACCTGCGTTGAGCTGGCCGGCGCTCGGACGGTGTCCAAGCTACTACCTGGAAGGCTCGCGCCTTAATCATGTATCTGCTTTGCTAACCGACGGCGCCCAACTGTAAACGTTGACCCCAACGCTGGAGCAGAATCCGGCGCATCTCTTGCGACTCGCGGCTCTTTAGCTCCGGATCATTTTGCAGCCAAGCCTGCGCTTCGGCTCGTGCGTCGATCAACAACCGGCTATCGCGGGCCAGATTGGCAAGACGAAAATCGCTCAGACCGGACTGTCGTGTGCCCAGAAATTCGCCCGGCCCGCGCAGCGCCAAATCGGCTTCGGCGATGCGAAAACCGTCCGACTCGCGCTCCATCACACGCAGTCGTTGCTGCGCAACCGTATTTCTCGGTGCACGGTTGACCAGGAGACAGTAGGCCGCCGCGCTGCCTCGTCCAACGCGGCCGCGGAGTTGGTGCAATTGCGACAAGCCGAACCGCTCAGCATGCTCAATCACGATTACCGTGGCGTTGGGGATGTCGATGCCCACTTCGATCACGGTGGTCGATACCAAGACGCGGATGCTTCCGTCGCGAAAGGCGCGCATCACCTGGTCCCGCTCGGCGCTAGCCATGCGACCATGTACCAGGCCAACGCCAAAATCTTTGAATACCGACTGGCGCATTTTTTCGGCCATCTGCGTGGCGTCGCGAACATGCTGAAGTTGTTCCGAGGCTTCCACCAGCGGGTAAACAACGAAAGCTTGATGGCCCAGGCGCAATTCTTCCAGAACCCGTAAGTAAACCGCTTTTCGTTGTGACTCGGTAAACACCTTGGTTTTTACCGGCAGTCGTCCAGGCGGCATTTCGTCGATCACCGAGATGTCCATGTCGCCGTAGAGCACCATAGCCAGACTGCGGGGAATCGGCGTTGCGCTCATCAGCAGCATGTGCGGCTGTCCCTTGAGGGAAATCGCAGTATCGGCACGGCCGGTAATGCGTTGTAGGGCCAGGCGCTGAACCACCCCGAAACGATGCTGTTCGTCGATGACACCCAGGGCCATGCGCGGCACGTGCACGCCTTCTTGGATCAGCGCGTGGGTGCCGATGACCACCTGAATACCGCCTTTGGAGATCTCATCGAGGGCAGCGTTGCGTTCTTTGGCCGTCAGCGAAGCGGTCACCAGCCTCGCTTTAATTGCAAGTTTCTCCGCGTAGGGTTGGATACTCCGATAATGTTGTTCGGCTAAAAGCTCGGTGGGAGCCATCCACACGGCTTGAAATCCGTT
>JAICEJ010000731.1 GCA_025924215.1 Candidatus Binatia bacterium | reverse complement strand
GAAGTCATAAGGCTAATCTGAAGTTTTCACAGGTAAGTAACGATCAAGGAGCGAACTCTCCGGAGCGAAGGCGATGAGCCTCCATCTTGAGGTAGCCTGCGAACGACATTGCTGGAGCGGTTGCCCGGAAAGCACCTGGAGTTCACTGCCAAGCACCCTAAACATCATTGAACCTTTTCACTCTGCGCCTTCGCTCCTCCAAGCTCACTCCTCGATCGCCATCGTGACCCCATGTTCCTCAAAGGATGGTGCATCAAAGCTAAACTAGCGGTTTGCTGAAAGCTCTGATTACAGGCTGCTCAAACGACTCAGAGGCGAGGCGGGCGAAAAATCGACGAGCGAAGGCGTACTCTTCAGTACGTCGAAGCGAGGCGATTGGAGCCCAACGAAGCATATGAGCCGTTTTCAGCAGCCTGCTAGCGATCCGCCATCGGTACGTAAGCCCGCGGGTCGGGACCGACGTAATCCGCGTTGGGGCGAATTAGCCGGTTGTCGGCGCGCTGTTCGATGATATGCGCGGCCCAACCGGTAATGCGCGAAACCACGAACAACGGCGTGAACATCGCTGTCGGGATGCCGCAAAAGTGATAGGCGCTGGCGCTGTAGAAATCCAAATTGGGAAACATGTTTTTTTCTCGCCGCATGACCTGCTCAACCCGTTCCGATACTGCGTAGAGCTTTTTGTCGCCCTGAGCATCGGCGAGCTTTTTGGACCATGCTTTGATCACATCGGAACGCGGATCAGAGATTTTATACACACGATGACCAAAACCCATGACCAGCTTTTTGGCGGCAATCATTTCGAGAATCCCGCTCTCAGCTTCCTCCGGGGTGGAATATTTTTCCAGCAACTCCATGGCGGCCTCATTGGCGCCGCCGTGCAGCGGACCGCGTAAAGCGCCGATGGCGCCGGTTACCGCGGAATAAAAATCCGGCAAGGTGGAGGCGATGGTGCGCGCGGTAAACGTCGAGGCATTAAATTCATGCTCGGCATAAAGAATCAGCGACACGTCGACGGCGCGGCGGCATAGCTCGTCCGGCTTTTTGCCGTGCAGGAGATGCAGGAAATGGCCTGCCGTGCTGTCGTCCTCGGTTTTGGTATCAATGCGCTTGCCGCTATTGACGTACTGATGCCAGTACAAAAGCATCGAGCTAAAGCATGCGGTGAGCCGGTTGGCTATGGCGATCTGATCGTGTTCTTTATTCTCGGGCTCGAGAGTTCCGAGCATGGAACAGGCGGTGCGCAAGACGTCCATCGGGTGCGTGCTGCCCGGTATTTGTTCGAGTACAGCTTTGAGTGGCGACGATAACCCGCGCTGCTTGCGCAAGGTCTCTTTGTATTCGCGCAGCTGTGATCCGCTCGGCAGCTTGCCGTAGATCAGCAGATAGG
This sequence comes from Candidatus Binatia bacterium, assembly GCA_025924215.1. GTDB lineage: Bacteria > Desulfobacterota > Binatia > UBA9968 > UBA9968 > WHTF01. Next base: position 283 of record JAICEJ010000731.1, on the reverse strand, counting down.
CGACTTCTTCGAAGGTCGAGTGCTCGGCTAGGTCATAGATCGAATAGCCGCGATAGGTAAGTCCTTTGCCTTCTTTGCCGACAGTCGCAATCGACGTGTTACCGGCAATGATTCCAGCTAAGCCACCCGTTTTGTCGGTTGCCATAAGAATTCCTCCAGGCTCCACTTTGCCCTGAACCGAATACCTATTGCAAGCAAGTTGTGAGACTTCCTCCATGATCCCGCGCGGCGAATCTCTCGGTGTGAAAGTGATCTTCGCTTGAGCCTGCCGGGCCGGCGCAAT
>JAICEJ010000730.1 GCA_025924215.1 Candidatus Binatia bacterium | reverse complement strand
ACTTTCGAAGCTGGTCTCAACAAGGGGTGACTGTTAATAGGACTTAAAAATCGCTCCGCTTTTCGCACAAAACTATATTTTCGAGAATGATCAGAGGTTTACTGAGATTCAGGGCTATCTATTCGCGAGCGAGAATGGATTAACCGACTCGATTGAAGCTACCCGCCCCCGACACGATGAGCAATAGACGCTACTTCAGCAAATAGCCAAATTTCTCTCGCGCCATCCTCACTACCTCCTGGCTTGGCGCGTTGACCATGGGAAACTTATCCTTCCATTCGTAGGGTCGGGTCGCATCGATTACCATGCGGGAGTTGGTAAAGTCTCTTTTCTTGCGCTGTTCGGGAGTAAGTCGAGGATCGGCGGGAGTGCTGCGCATGCGGCGCAATATGTCTACGGACGTTTCCGGATCGTAGCGCGACAGCATTGCCCACATCAGCTGGTCCAAATTCGATACGTCGATATCATCGTCCACCACGATCACCATCTTGCAACCGTAAACGCTAGCGCCGCAACTTGCCGCCAAGGCGCCAACCTGTTTAGCGTGACCCGGATATCGCTGTTGAATGGCCAGCGCGATCAGCATTCGAGACGCGCCGATTTCGTGGGCCCATACCTGCCTTACGTCGGGGACGCCGGCGCTCTGGAGTTGTTGTTTGAGCATGGCCGAGCGCATGATCGCGCGGTAGCGCGCCATTTCGTCCGAGCCGCCGCCGATCGGCGGCACACCGAGAATGATCGGGTCGTTGCGGTGATAAACGGCTTCAATCTCCAGCACCGGCTGCGCGCTTTCATCCGATGCATAGTAACCGGTCCACTCGCCGAACGGGCCCTCGTTCTTCCGATTGTCATTGTTTAAATATCCTTCGAACACAATTTCCGCACTGGCGGGAAACGGTAAGCCAGTGAGCGGGCCGCGCACGACCTCTACCGGTTTGCCTCTCATTCCGCCGACGATGTCATACTCGCACAGGCCGTACGGATGTTCGGTGCCCGCCATGAAGAAAAACAGCGGATCGCCGCCAATAACCAACGCCAATGGCATCTTCTGACCGCGCTTGAAATATTTCTCGCGATGCATGTAGCCATGCTTGCCTGGCACCATCAACAGGCTAACGGTTTTTGCATCCTGGATCATCGCACGGTAGCAACCAACGTTAATCCACTTCTCGTCCGGGTCCATGGTCACTGAGTAACAACCTGTGCCGATATACCGGCCGCCGTCATTCACATGCCACACCGGGGTTGGAAATTTCATGATATCGACATCGCCGCCCTTCACGACATTTTCGAAAATCGGCCCATCTTTCACAAAGACAGGCGGCATATGATTGGGAGTTTTCTGAAAATGATCGAAATAGGCTTGGCTCAATTCCTGTTTGGACAATCCTTGGGGAAAGCCGAAGGTCATCGCGCGACGTTTGCCGGCAAAAGCGTTGATCAAGATGCGGAACCCTTTGGGACAGCCGGGCACCTCGTCGAAAACCACCGCAGGCCCATCGTCGGGAGGAACAACAACATCCGTGGCCAACCCGATGTCCTTCTGCCAGGACGCGCCCAAAACGGTTTTCAACTCACCGAGCTTTTCAGCTTCCCGCATCCATTCGCGCAGATCGGTAAAAGCAATATGTGGCTGAATCTTTGAGCTGTCGAACATAGTCGCTCCTTGCAAAGGT
>JAICEJ010000729.1 GCA_025924215.1 Candidatus Binatia bacterium | reverse complement strand
GATCATTTAAGGTAGCGCTATCAAGCCACGGCTGTTGACCCAATACAAACGTCACTAACGCAATCGAAATCGCGGCCGCGATGGGCGCCCAATGCGAGAGCGCGGCCTTAGGAGAATTATTGTCCATCTGCAGTCCTTTTGGTCTGTGGAACTTCGATTTTACCTGTATGGTTTTCGATCAACCGCTAAACCTAGGGACGGGTGAAATTATTGTCAAGCGATTGACTCGTTGATGCCCCATGCTTAGGTTCTAGTCAGAAAATCTAACGCCGCCTGGAAGGAGGGGCAATCATGGAATCGACAAGATGGGAACCTTATGATGGACTGAACCGATTACAAGCTCGGATTCACGATCTATTCGATGAGAGTCTGAATCGGGCTCGGTCATACCCGAACGCAGCTGGAGGATCGTGGCTACCCCCGGTGGATATCCTGGAGAGCAAAGAGGCCTACCTGATTCGGGCCGAACTTCCGGGGATGAAAAAGGAAAACTTCAATCTGGAATTCAATGATGGGACTTTGACCCTTAGCGGGGAGAGGAAATTCGACGAACCCGCTACCGGCGTAGAGTACCATCGCGTCGAAAGGGTTTCCGGGAAGTTTTCGCGATCCTTCCACCTACCGCAAACCGTGAAGCCGGATGCGATTAGCGCCAATTATCGCGATGGCATACTCGAAATACAGGTGCCTAAAGCCGATGAGGCAAGACCCCGCCAGATCGCCATCAATGTAAGCTGAAACCGCCGCAGAGACCTGGGGGACAGACAAAGCTCCTCCAGGTCTTGCCTTACTGATTGATTGTACCTGATCGCGTGAGCTTGCGGTTTCCGCGGCGCGCCTTCTTGACAACGTTGACCAGCAAGAGCTCTTTCTTTTTTTTCCTGCACTCACGCAAGTCTTCTCGATACAACATAAAAAGGGCGCCCGAAATTTGGGCGCCCTTTTTATGCTTTACGTTATCCGTGTAGTCGCTCTTAAGAAGCGCGATCTTAATAATCGTCGTGATCGTGAGGCATTGCCGGAGCTTCTTTCTTCTTCTCCGGTTTGTCAGCGATCATGGCTTCCGTAGTTATCAGCAAGCCGGCAACCGATGCGGCATTCTGCAGCGCAGTGCGCACAACTTTGGTTGGATCAACGATACCGGATTTGACGAGGTCCTCGTAATTTTCAGTGGCGGCATTGAAGCCGAAGGCACCCTTGTTATTTTTAACTTTATCCAGAACCACTGCGCCATCGAGTCCCGCGTTCTGTGCAATCCAGCGGATCGGTTCTTCGAGCGCTTTTTGTATTATCCGAACACCCACCCTCTCGTCTTCCGATACGGCAAGGCTGCCAAGACCCGCCGACGCTCGAATCAGAGCCACACCGCCGCCCGGCACGATGCCTTCTTCGACCGCTGCGCGGGTTGCGTGCAGCGCATCTTCTACACGCGCCTTTTTCTCTTTCATCTCGACTTCAGTCGCAGCACCCACCTTGATGACAGCCACGCCGCCAGCCAGTTTGGCCAACCGCTCCTGAAGTTTTTCCCGGTCGTAGTCGGATGTAGTTTCTTCAATCTGCGCTCGAATTTGAGATATACGCCCCTCGATCGCTGATTTCTTACCGGCCCCTTCTACGACAGTCGTGTTGTCCTTGTCGATAATCACTCGTTTGGCGCGACCGAGATCCTTGATCGTCACGTTC
>JAICEJ010000728.1 GCA_025924215.1 Candidatus Binatia bacterium | reverse complement strand
GCGGGCATTGCCGGGATGCCGCTTGTCTCGTTTCTTCTCTATTCCGCTGCCGGTACCATCTTATGGACCGCACTCCTTGCAACGGCCGGGTACTTTCTCGAGAGCCAGTACGAAAAGGTAGCTCACTGGATGAATCCTATTTCGAATGTGGTGATCGGATTGATCGTGCTCGGATATCTTTATCGGGTTGTAACATTCCGGCGCCGACAGCCCGCTTAGGTCTGCGCATTACAGGCAGTGTGACTAGATTTCTGCTTTATCAGACGCCAGCCATGAAGGTGGCCGAACTTTGGGCGGCAACTTGTTCGGGGTTGCGCGTCAGCGGAAGTTGTTCTGCTGCCGCTTAACACCCGAGTCGTGACGATTAAATAAAAAATAAGCGCAGTTAGCCACTGGTTCGATGCCGGGCTTATAGGCGCCCTGTCGTCAGCAAGTCACTTTTGTGATGGTCTGGCGATCGTCTTAACTTCGTCGCTATTCAGGCCGAGCTTCTGCGCCTCCAGATTACAGGCATAGCACACGACCATATCTAACAAGATTCGCCCAGAATCTTCGGTCCATACCCGATACGCTTTGTTGCCGAGGAGGATACCCTCACAATGATCGCAAGTTTCATCGGCTAAGTTCATGCCGCACGGAGGGCGCAAGAGAGATGCCACGATTAAATCATCATTGACGCAAGAGAGTATTTGGCAATCAAATAGAATGAAGCTCCGTTTCTAACCCTACTATAATCAGGCAATGTAAAGCAGGTGAAACGCGGTGTATCGATTCGTATCAGCTGTGGGAACTTTGTTGTCTCTTTTCGATTTGGTCGCGCAACCATTTTGCATCCATGTCGCCATTAAAACGGCGGCTCACGATGTCAATGAAGTAGCATCGACGCTCTGTCGCTGCACACTCCGCGCCTAGCTCGACCTTGCCTCGGGTTCATGCTAGCGTAGGCTCTCTTTGCACTTTCGGTCTCTTCTCCACATTTCGAAAAGCCGCAAAAGAAAACTACGTTGGATCAGCGACTTTGATGACCACAGCAAAATCCCAGCGGCTGTGGACGCCTGGGTTTGCTCTACTATGTTGCGCGCAATTTTTTGGCTCGGCTCAACATGCGCTTCTGCAACCGACATTCCCGTTATACATCACCTCGTTAGGGGGCACTCCGTTGGAAGTGGGCCTGGTGCTCGCATGCTTTGCGGCAACCAGCGTCGTGTTCCGGCCCCTGATTGGCGGCTGGGCCGACAGTTGGTCTGAAACAGGCGTTCTCATTTCCGGGCTGCTTTTGTTAGCCGCCGCGGTGATTTTCTGTTTCATTCCGTTTGTCGAAGCGACGATGTTCGCCAACGCTTTGCGCGGCCTCGGTTGGGCAGGTTTGAGCGCCGCTGGCTATTCGCTCTTGGCTCTAAGCGCGCCGCCGGCACGACGCGGCGAAGCGTCCGGTTTTTACAGTGGCGTTCAAGCCAGCGGCACGATCTTGTTACCGGCCGTCGCTCTGTGGCTGATCGACGCGCCGTTTGGCGGTTTCCATACAGTTTTCATAGTGGCCATCGCGCTTGCCGCGTTTGGCGCAGGAACTGGCGCAATTCGCGCGCGCTACGTATCAGAACCAACTCATAAACCCCATGACGCTCCTTCCGCTCCCTGGTGGAAAGAAGTTTTGAGCGTCTTGGACCGCGAAATTATTCTCGCTTCGCTGCTTTCATTTAGCTC
>JAICEJ010000727.1 GCA_025924215.1 Candidatus Binatia bacterium | reverse complement strand
GAAGATTTTCGATATCTCGAATAGGTCCAAGCCGCGTGAAATAGCGTTCTTCAAAACGCATGGCAAAGGCGTGCACCGTTTTACCTTCGATGGCCGCTACGCTTACATCTCGCCGACCTTGGAAGGTTACCAGGGCAACATCGCCATGGTTCTGGATCTGAAGAATCCGGAAAAGCCCGAAGAAGTCTGCCGCTGGTGGATGCCGGGTCAGTGGACTGCCGGCGGTGAAACGCCGACCTGGCGCGGCACCGACACGCGCTGTCATCACCCGATCCGCAGGGACAACCGGCTTTACATCAGTTATTGGCACGGCGGCTTCGCGATCGTCGATATCTCGGACATGAGCAAACCGAAGGCCATCAGCAGCCTGGATTGGAGCCCGCCTTATCCTTGCCCGACCCACACGACCTTGCCGATGCTCAACAAAATCATGGAGCGCGACTGGTTGATTGTCACCGACGAAGAGGTCGGCGAGAAACTCAACGAAACCCATAATGCATTTCTCTGGGTAGTCGATATTACCAAAGAAGAACTGCCGCTGCCGGTGGCGACATTTATCGTCCCCTTCGAAGGTAAATCGACACATCTGAACCGATTCGGCGCGCATCAGCCGGCCGAGCAGGTTTATGGCAATACATTATACGTAACCTGGTTCGCAGGTGGTCTTCGGGCGGTGGATTTTTCCAATCCCTACATTCCGAAGGAAGTCGGCTATTACGTGCCGATGCCCGGCAAGGGTCAGTCGGTGGTGATGAGCAACGATGTTTTTCACGATAAAGACGGCAAGCTCTATCTCATGGACCGCTACGAAGGCCTGGAGATACTCGAGCCGCAGATATAGTTCGCTCAAGCGAATTTAAACGTTCAAGTCGTTCAAAGCGTTTGAAGTCGTCGACGGATCGGCTCCGAAGGAGCTCGCAATTACTAAATTTGAGGAGTGCCAAATGGCAATTACAAATGCTCAGTCAGGGACCAACATTCACGAGATCGCAGATCGGATTTATCGCATCAACACACCCGTTATTATCGAAGGTGGACCGGGAGGCTTCTCATTCAATCAGTATCTCATCGTTGACGATCGGCCACTACTCTTTCACACCGGACCGCGAAAAATGTTCCCATTGGTTCGTGAGGCGGTGGCGAGCGTCATTCCGGTTGAGAGGCTGCGTTACGTTGCTTTCTCGCATGTCGAGGCCGATGAATGCGGCTCGCTTAACCAATGGCTTGCGGCAGCGCCTCAGTCTTTGCCGCTCTGCGGCAGCATCGCTGCCCTAGTGTCGATTGAAGACCTTGCTGATCGTTCGCCGCGCGGGCTGGCTGACGGGGAGCTGCTCTCGCTTGGTGAACATTCCGTGAGATGGTTAGACACGCCGCACCTGCCGCATGCCTGGGAATGCGGCTTCCTGATGGAAGAAGCGACGCAAACACTGCTCTGCGGTGATCTCTTCACTCAAGGTGGCGCCGATCATCCGCCGATCACCGAATCAGACATTCTGGGCCCAAGCGAGGCCTTCCGTAAGTCGCTGGACTATTACTCGCATACAAAAAATGCCCGCCCGATGCTCGAGAGACTTGCGGCAGCGCAACCCACTACAATGGCGTGTATGCACGGCAGCGCCTGGCAAGGCGACGGCGCCGCACTTTTGCGCGCCTTAGCTGACTCACTATCAGCTTAGTCCAAGCTACTCAGTGCGTGCTTTTCTCCCCTCTT
>JAICEJ010000726.1 GCA_025924215.1 Candidatus Binatia bacterium | reverse complement strand
TGATGAAATGCTCAGAGGGGTACTGGCGATAAAGCGTGATGAATACTGCGCTCAAAAACAAGCTGGCCAAGGCTGCCAGAGTCGCGCTTATACGAACCGGCATGGTAATCAACGCGGTGATCGAACCTAGGCCGGCGAAGATTGGAACCGCATACGCCCACCAGCGCTGCAAGGCGACAGCTCGTTCAAGTCCAATTAAAGTGCCGAGAAAACCCACTACCATTAGGGGCCCGTGGAGCATTACAAATTGGCTGTTCGGCACCGGCAGGAACCAGCCCATGCGAGCGATGCCCGCCCAGAGCCCCGTCAGGAGTGATATCCCGGCTAAACCAATAAGCACGAACCTGCCCCGATTAGAATTGATATTCATCGCTTCCTGACCGAAACCAAATCCGAAATCCGAATATCAAATCCCAAACAAATCCAAAGCCCGAAGTACCAAACCCTAAACTAGAGTCGGATCGAGTTGTGTGAAGCATCTGATTTTTAATTTCTGATATTGTTTAGAGCTTCGGATTTCGTGCTTCGAATTTACTTCGATACTTACGATGGCGCGCCGCGCACCAGCATGATGCCCAGGACTATCGCGGTCAATGCCAGCAGCAGATTGAGCCGGCCCAACTTTACCGCTTGCCGTCTCAGGCGAAGTGTCTCGGCCGAAGCGGGATCGACTTCCCACGCCGCAGCCGCTCGAGGCCCTAAAAAAAAATCGTGAAACCCACTGATTGCCAGAATTGCGGCGACGAGTATCAGCTTTACGGCAAGCGTGCTTCCGAAAGAGCCTCGCCAAAAGACGGCCTGCTGCACTTCTTGCCAGCCTATGCCGCGGACGGCGAGGTTCACGATACCGGTAAAAACGAATACACCAAAACAAAACCAGCCGACCCAGCGAAACCTAAGCGCCGTGAAGCGAATCAGAGCTGAGGCGACACCGGCAAACTCCGGCCGGCGGATGGCAGGAACGAGCACGATGACTGCCTCAAAAGAATTCAGGTGTTCGGAAGAGACTGCGCCGTTCAGTCTCTTCGATTTTTCCTACTCTCGCGAAATTATCTTTTGCGCACGATCTTACGCACAAGGTCTCGGTTCGCTGCGCGTTACAACGCCAACGCTTTATTTAGAACATCGTGTAAATTCAAAACTGCAGCAGAGATTTCTCAAAAGGTCAGCAATCGTCGGCGCGCGTTTCAGCAGAGACCCTTGAGGGATTTCATCTGGATTCTATACAGTGACTGAGCTTCTGCGCAGCGGTCGCGACGTCATGCGCGACAGCATCAACGAGCCGCTCCCCCGCTCCGTCGAACGCAAGCTCGCACCGAGACTTAGCATCGGCGCAATGAATCTCCGCGAACGGTCGCCGTCATGATCCTCGGTCTGTGCGCCCTGGGCGTGGTGCTTTAATTTCAATCCCAAGAAATTCAGGGCCCTCGATGTGCTTTTGCCGGTCAGGACAGTCCATCCTCTTGGCGACGATCTTCGCCGCCAAGCTATCACCAAATCAGCAGGCCAACTGCCATGTCAGAACCATGAGACGGCCATCTTCATTCTGATAATTGGGAAGTATTGCAGACAGCTTTCCGATGGTTGCGAAGATTCGAGGAAAATCCAGCGCAACCAGTCTAATACTGGTGGCATCCGTATTGCGGTAATGCGTGTAAAACGCCAGTAAAGCGAGTAAGAGGTAACCAATGACAACTGTCGAGAATCTTGTTTCTC
>JAICEJ010000725.1 GCA_025924215.1 Candidatus Binatia bacterium | reverse complement strand
CAAGAATGAGATCGACCGCGATTTCGTCATTATGGCGCAGTGCTATGCCCGCAACGCGGTTAACGGCGGCATCGAAGAGTTGTTGCGTCGGCTGCGCCTTTACGAAACCCAAGGCCGCGTCGATTGGGTGCAGTTCGAATCGCCTCATTCAGTGGCGGAGATCAAGCGCGCTCGCAGAGTCGTCAAAGGGCCGTTCTCGGCGATGAAAGGCCAGTTGCCGCGGGCCCTGACCCTCAAAGAACATGAAGAGCTCGGGCTCAATGCCGCTTGGTACACGTTTCTACCGGATTTGGTTCTAAAAACCGCGGCCTGGTCCTTTTTTCAGGAGTTCAAAGACAAAGACATGCGTGCCTGGGATCAATTCGCGGCGGCGCACAATGGCACGCCGTTTACGGGCGGCGGAAAGTTGCCCTGGGACGCAACCGGCATGACGGAGTTGAGCAAGTTAGAAGCGAGTTATGCAAGGAAGTCGAAACGGAGATAAATACGAACATGCAAAAGGCACTGTTGATTATCTTGTTGCTCTTAATTGATCGTTCTGGAGTCAGAGCCCAGAGCGATTTTTTCAAAGGCAAGCAAATGAAAATAGTCGTCGGCGCTTCCGCCGGCGCAGCAAGCGATCTTTATGCCCGTGTGGTGGCGAATCACCTGCCGAAACAGATCCCCGGTAAGCCGGAAATTATCGTACAGAACATGCCGGGTGGTGGATCGCTGACGGCTGCGAATTATGTTTATAGCGTCGCCAAGCCCGACGGTCTTACATTGGGCGCAGTGACGGCGCCAATTTATTTCGCGCAGCTCCTCGGCAGAAAAGAAGTTCAGTTCGATTGGGCCAAGTTCACCTGGATCGGCACGCCCGAAGAAAACGACGAGTTGCTTTTTATTCGCTCGGATCAGCCTTACAAAACCCTGCTCGATTTGCGCAAGGCCGGCGAAGCGCCCCGCTGCGGCGCTTCGGGAGTCGGCAGCACGGGATTTTACATACCCAAGCTGATCGAGGAAATCTTCGGCGTCAGGATCAATGTGGTGACCGGCTATCCGGGAGCCGCTGACGTGGATTTAGCTGTCGAGAAAAACGAGGTCCATTGCCGGGGCACAACCATCAGCGCATTCTTTGGGCGCGAGCCGGGAAGAACCTGGGCCAAGAATGGCTTTGTAAGATTTCTGGTGCAAACGGGCGATAAGCGCAATCATCGCTTGCCCGATACGCCAACCATTTGGGAATTGATGGACCAGGAAAAAGGGATGGACGCGAAGAAGCGGCTGGCGCGAGTGGTCCTGGGACCGGGCGCATTTGGCCGGCCCATTCTGGCAACGCCCGGGATCCCTCCGGATCGTGTGAAGCTGCTGCGCGACGCTTATCTTAACATGCTCAACGATCCTGAATTTGTCGTCGAAGCAAAGAAGCGGCAATGGGAGATTGCACCGGTGAGCGGCGAACGGCTGGAGGCCTTGGCGAAAGAGGTCATCAATCAGCCGCCGGACATCATCGAAAGGATGAAGAAGGTGATGGGCGAATCCTAAAAGCTATTGGAGAAAAAAAATCTCGCACATACCGCGGTCGCGGTGCTCTCAAGGATGATTTACGAGCCTGCGGCCAGGCATGCAGAGCAAATTACAAAGGGGACATTTTATGGACTTAGCAAAATATATCGTCAAAGCGCGGCCCGGTGTGCTCGGCGGCAAGCATGAAGAGAAGCGGCCGTTGCGTCGATTGAACGCGTTGCCGGTAAAGCGTTACGTGTTCATCAACCGCGAT
>JAICEJ010000724.1 GCA_025924215.1 Candidatus Binatia bacterium | reverse complement strand
TGGCCCGAACCATGGTCCGCGATGGCGAGAGACCGGTGTTGTTGGACAATCGCGCGGACTTCTCGCTCATTCGCGACATCAAAGATGGAGTCGATTGGGTCGAGGGCGACGTCACCGATGCGGAATTCTTAGACAAGGTGGTCGTTGATTACGGGGTTACTCATTTTGCGCACCTGGCCGCGCTGATGCCGGAACCGGCTGAAGCCGATCCACGCCTCGGCATCAAAGTGGGTGTCGACGGTACCGTGAATATCCTGGAAGTCGCGCGTGCGCGAAGCATCAAGCGGGTGGTCTTTACCAGCTCCAAGGCCGTGTACGGCGAGCTGCTCGGGGAATTCGGGCCGCCGAAGTACAAGCCGGTGGACGAAAATCATCCGAAGAATCCCGCCGACCTCTACGGCACGATCAAAGTGTGCTGCGAGGAGGTCGGTCGTTATTACCGCAACCGGTACGGCATCGAATTTATCGCGCTGCGTTATTCGACGATCTATGGTCCCGGCAAGGAGGCGCGTCACGGCGCTCTGTCTTTCTACGGCCAATTGATCGAGAAGGCGATGGCGGGAGAGAAGTGGGTGATCGAATCCGGCGGAGATCAGCTAAACGATGCGGTTTATGTCGGCGACGTGGCGCAGTCGGTGCGCCGGGCGTTGAGCGCGCCGCCGTCGGAGGTTTGGCAGTTCAACATCGGCACCGGCAAAGGCTCGACGCCCCGGGAATTTCTTGAGGCGATCAACGAAATTTGCCCCGGCCATAAGATCGAATTGGGCAGCGGCAACAGCCAGCTAGGCCGCAACAAACAGAGCTTTTGCATCTTCAATATTTCCGCTGCCAGAAAGCATATCGGTTACGAGCCCGCCTACGACGTTAAAAAAGGCGTTCGCGACTATGTCGAAACAATCAAGCGGCTGAGATCATGAGCAATGAGCTTTAAGCATTACATTAGGGAGGAATGAATGGCAGAACAAAACAGAACGGCGGGCGTCCCCGAGGTATGGTCGGCGGGCGTTGGCAAAAAAAGCAATGCGCAATATGGCTCGGATCTCATGGTTGAAGTGCTGCGCGAACTGGGAATCAAATACATCGCCTTGAATCCCGGCGCCAGTTATCGCGGCCTGCACGACTCGATGGTGAATTTCGAGGCGGGCAAGGGTCCCGAGATCATCATGTGCACGCACGAAGAGATCGCCGTCGCTTTGGCCAACGGTTATGCCCGGGTCACCGGCGATATCATGGCTACCGGCCTGCACGATGTGGTCGGCCTGCAACACGCGAGCATGGCGATTTTCAATGCCTGGTGCGACCGCACGCCAATTTTGAATCTCGGCGGCGGCGGCCCGCAGAACGCAACGCATCGTCGGTCTACTGATTGGGTCCACACAGCTCTGGTGCAGGGCAATGCCGTGCGCGATTACGTCAAGTATGACGATCAGCCGAATTCAGTCGACGCCATTCCTGAATCATTCTTGCGCGCCTACCGGATTGCGATGACCGAGCCCAGAGGCCCGGTCTATATCTGCCTCGATACCGATGTTCAGGAAGAGAAAATCAGCAAACCAATGGTGGTGCCGCACGCCCAGTTATTTCGCCCGCCGTCCGGGCCGACAGCCAATCCGGAATCGCTACGGCAGGCATCGCGACTGCTCGCCGAAGCGCAGTGGCCGGTAATCGTTGCCGGCGAACTTGGACGCAATCCCAAGGCGCTGCCGCCTCTACTCGACATCGCCGAGGAACTCGGTGCGGCGGTGATCGATTCGGATGGCCGCTATGCATTTCCCAGCACGCACCCGCTTAATCTCACCAACGCGCGAGAGGATGCATTGCGCGATGCCGACGTCGTTCTCGCACTCGATGTG
>JAICEJ010000723.1 GCA_025924215.1 Candidatus Binatia bacterium | reverse complement strand
TGGAAGAGCGCTTGGCAACCATCGCCTGTCACAGCGTTATTCGGGCTAATCGCCAATTGGAAATGCACGAGATACGCGCCTTGTTGCGGGATCTCGATGATACCGACTTCGCGACCCAATGCCCGCACGGCCGGCCGGTTCTGCTCGAGTTCAGCCGTGAAGAGCTGGAGCGGATGTTTAAACGGGTGTTATAGCTGGCCGGGCGATTCTTGCGTCTGCCGTTGCCGCAATTCGTTTACTTGGCTGCAGTGAAACCCAAACTAGTCATTGTTCTTGGTCCCACAGCCGTCGGTAAAAGCGACACAGTGTTGGATCTGGCATTGCAATTTGGCGCAGAAATCATCAGCGCTGATTCGCAGCAGGTCTACCGCCACATGGACATCGGCACGGCGAAGCCATCGCGCGAGCAAAGAGAAAAGATTGCCCATCATTTGATCGATATCGTCGATCCCGACGAGGAATTCAACGCTGCCATGTTTCGCAATCTAGCCGCTGAGGTCGCATCCAAGCTGGCCAATTGCGACAAGAGGATTATTGTTTGCGGCGGGACCGGACTCTACATCAAAGCTCTTACCAAAGGATTATTCGATGGACCCGGACGGGATCCGCAGATTAGACAAGCGCTTGAATGGGAGATAGAGGAGCATGGGATCGGAGCGCTTTATCATCGGCTCGAGCAAGTCGATCCAGAATCGGCTAGGCGAATTCACCCCAATGACCGGCAGCGCATCACCCGGGCGCTGGAAGTTTACGATGCGACCGGACGAAAAATCACTGAGTGGCAGAGGGAGCACAGGCTTAATGATTTGGTGTTCGACGTGCTTAAAATCGGTTTGGATCGGCGGCGCAGTGAACTCTATGATCGAATCGACCGGCGCTGCGAGCTCATGATCGCAGCCGGTCTGCTAGATGAAGTCAAGAAGCTCGTTGCGATGGGCTATGGCTTGGATTTAAAACCCATGCAAAGTATCGGTTATCGCCACCTTGGGCTGTTTCTTCGGGATCGCATGTCTCTAGACAACGCGCTGCATCTGATGAAAAGAGACACGCGGCGGTTAGCCAAGCGGCAGCTCACCTGGTTTCATAGCGATCGGGAAATTCGCTGGTTTGATCCAGAGGGTCAGCGCGGCGCCATCGAAGAAGCGGTAAGGAGATTTCTTGACTGATCACTGTGCTCAGTTGAGAACTTTCTCAGTTTGGAGGAAAGGATTGTGAGAATATCCGGATGCCACCCCCTGTTGATGATGGTTCGAATGACTCTGCTGGTTGTGTTTTTCAGCGGCGACGGCTTGACAGCAGAAAAATCTTTGCCCGCCGACGCGCTGGAACAGGAAGCGGTGTCGCTACTGAGCCGCTATATTCAAATAGACACCACCAATCCACCGGGAAACGAAACCAAGGCCGCGCAATTTTTTAAAGAGATCTTCGACAGGGAAGGGATCGAAGCGCGAATCATCGAGTCCGCGCCCGGACGGGGCAACATTTACGCCAGACTGCGGGGCAGCGGCGCGAAGAAAGCCGTAATTCTGCTGAATCACATGGATGTGGTACCGGCGGATGCCAACCTGTGGAAAGAAGCGCCGTTCAGCGGTTCCCTCAAGGACGGATATATTTGGGGCCGCGGCGCTCTCGATATGAAGGGTCCCGCTATCGCCGAGCTGATGACGCTTTTGGCGCTCAAACGCAACAATGTCGCCCTGCAAGGAGACGTGATTTTTCTCGGCACCGCCGATGAAGAGGCAGGCGGCGCACTAGGAGCCGGGTTTTTACTCGAAAAGCATCCGGATATGTTTGCAAATGTCGGCGTGGTTTTGAACGAAGGTGGCGGAGTACGCTTGGGCGAAGATGGCAAGGT
>JAICEJ010000722.1 GCA_025924215.1 Candidatus Binatia bacterium | reverse complement strand
GCATGCAGGATTTCGTCAGGAAGAATGCGGCGACATTCACCGCGCCGACAAAAGCGGCCTGAGTGTCTGCCGATGCTCGCATTCAACGGATCTGAGTATCGTTCTAGGTGATCGCTAGAAGGAGAGAGCATGGAAACAGTGAGGTATTACAAAGAGAGTTACGCAGTCGACACCGTGGCCTCGCTTCTTTCTCTTCAGCTCCTTTGTGGCAATGCAAGACCTGCCCCGTGGTGCGTTCTGCCGTGTAACGCCGCCTATCCGGAGGTGCCGTACCCAAGTGCCGAAGGAGTAAAGACACTGCTCGATGACATTGCGCCGCGCACGCCGAAAGCCGCGACAGCCGATCCCGAGAGTTTCGTCGATATGAGTTTCGTCCAGGAACTGGAGACGTCAGGATTTATCAAGCACTTGTATAAAAGATGAGCGCCACAGGAAAGATTCAGAATGTCCCCTTTTCGCTTCTCGTAAAAGGTTTGCGAAGATAACCGAGCAGGCGTTGTCACTGCAACAAGCTCCGCTCCGGTCAATCGGTGTCGCGGCAAGAGCGCGGGCATCGACCGTGGCAAAAGATTATCGCCGCCAAATCATTGACTCACAGGCAGTGCGATTGATATTGTCGCGTCGCAGTAAATCTAGAATGCCCGGATTGCGCGACTTCTGCTTCTTTGAAATGATTCGTAGCTCCACCCGGCGAGGACAGCCGATGAAGCGACCGCGCCTCGCCGTAATCTTCGCAGCCGTCCTTCAGATCGCGATACAAATCATCGGCGCTGCCGATGTTATGGGCGCGGATGATGCTCTCCAGCCGCTGATTACTACCGCTGAGCTCACCGTTGGGCAAAATCGTTTCGCCTTTGGGCTTGCAAAACAGAGCAAGCTCATCGAACGCGCGGACGTCCTGGTTCGGGTATTCGACCTGCAAGGAACCGAAGCGCATCTCACAGCTGAAACCAACGCGCCATTTCGGCCGGTGGCAAACCCGGTTGCGGAAAAAAAAGTTCATCGTCACGCCGATGGCAGCCTTCATGTGCACGACGCGGCGACCGAAGTGCGCGGCGTTTACGTGGCCCATCTCACTTTTACGCGGTCCGGCAAATGGGGCGTTGAGCTCGTGGCACGGCAACCGGACGGATCGTCCGAGACGGCGCGGCTGACGGTCGTCGTTCGCGAAACACCGACCACGCCGGCGGTCGGCAGCCCCGCGCCTCGAAGCCGCAATCTCATTGCCAGCGACGTCAAAGACCTGCGCCAGATCTCTACCAGCGAGCGTCCCGACCCTCGCCTGCATCAAACGCGAATCGCCGATGCCATTGCGATGGGCAAGCCGCAGCTCATCGTGTTCGCGACGCCGCAGTTTTGCACCAGCCGCATGTGCGGGCCGGTGGTGGAAATCGTGCGCACCTTGCTGCCGACTTACGGCAAACGGATGGTTTTCACACATCAGGAGATTTGGCAGGATTTCGCCACCAAGAAAGTTTTTTCGACCATTGAAGAGTGGCGCCTCGAATCCGAGCCGTGGATTTTTATCGTCGATGGCCAAGGGATGATCCGGGCGAGGTTCGAAGGGCTGGTGACCGCGCGAGAGCTCGAAACGGCGTTGCAAAATGTCTTGCTGCCGGATACCGTACCGCGCCGATAAGGATCTGATCGATGCCTGTGTCGCTTATTTATTCGGCCAGCGCAGCGCCAAGAGGACCGCCCTGAGGTGAAGCGTCAGTCTTGTTCGGCTTGTGGTCATGCGGACCACAGGAAGAATAACTAATTCTGCGAAACTTCAGAGTAAGAGAGTACGAGGATAAACAACATGAAACACTCGAGAACAATATCGATGATCGGGGCAGTGTGCACTTTCAGTTT
>JAICEJ010000721.1 GCA_025924215.1 Candidatus Binatia bacterium | reverse complement strand
TTTCTGGATGGCAATCAGACAAAAAGAAGTTGCCATAACCGAGTCAATTCCCAAACGCTCTTCAAAGCTATGTTGGCGGGCTTCTGAGTCGGATCTTCGAAGCCGAGCCGGTCGTCTCGATTTTGATCGACTAGCCCAGGCACCACATGTGGATAAGCACGCGCCGCTATTTTGCCGCTTGATGGTTCCGCGCCGGCGGTCACCAGAACTTTATGAAAGTCTTGGTGACGTCTTTAATGGGTAGTCCACTCACAGCGTAGCACGAGGAAACCGCCGCAGACTCTATCTCGGCGTCACAAGGAAAACGTCGTCGGACTGGCTGATTGTCCGTCTTGACGAAGCCGCGCGTGGTTCAGTAGAGTGGCTTCAAGTCGAACAAAGGCAACTACTCTTCCAACATTAAAGGAGGCCACGCTATGTTTATCTGTCTATCACCCGGAGGGCAGTCGATCACTCAGGGCGAAACGCCAAAGGAGAAATTACTCGTCGGCACGGTGGATGGCATTTTCGCTTTTCACAAGCGCAATGGCTCATGGGAAGGTCAGGGGACCATGGTTCCGGGAAAGCATTTCAGCTCGATTATCTTCGAGCCGTTAACCCAAACGCTGTTCGGCGGTACTTACAGCGGCGAGATTTACGCCAGCGCGGATCATGGCCAGACCTGGGAGCGCCGTGACAACGGAATAGACGATAAGGAGATTTACTCTCTTGCGACCCAAGTGGTTGA
Organism: Candidatus Binatia bacterium; assembly: GCA_025924215.1. Taxonomy (GTDB): domain Bacteria; phylum Desulfobacterota; class Binatia; order UBA9968; family UBA9968; genus WHTF01. The sequence continues at coordinate 1,147 of JAICEJ010000721.1, read as the reverse complement.
CGGCAAGCCGCGGCTCTACGCAGGTACCCAGCCGGCGCATCTGTTTTACAGCGACGATCTCGGCAAGAACTGGACGGAGCTGCCGGGGCTTCGCCAAGTGCCTGGTGTCGAGAAATGGACTTTCCCCGGTCCGCCGCACCTGGCGCATGCCAAGAGCATCACCTTTCATCCCAAGGATCCAAACATCATCCATGTGGCGATCGAAGTGGGCGGATTTCTAAAGAGCACGGACGGCGGTAAAACCTGGAGCACGGTTGACAACATCAACCCCGACGCGCATCGGGTGCTGATTCCGACCAATGATCCGAGCAAGCTCTACGGCACTGCGCCAACGACCAATTGCGGGCCTGAAACCGCCGCGGGGTTTTGCGTCAGCGAAGATGGCGGCGAGAGCTGGAAAAGCATGACGCCGAGAGATTTCCGCATCGGCTACGTCGATCCATTTTTCGTTCATCCCTCCGATCCCAATCTTTTGTTCGTTGCCGGCGCCAAGACCGGCCCAGGCACCTGGCGCAAACTGCACACCGCCGACGCGCGCATCGCGCGCAGCCGGGACGGCGGCAAGACTTGGGATATTCTGACCGGCGGCTTACCGGAACACATTCGCGCCAACATTGAAGGGATGGCGATGGATGTCTGGAACGGCGGCTATGCTTTATTTGCCGGCACGACCGACGGCGATATTTTTTACAGCGATGACGAAGGCGAGCATTGGCAGACAATCGTTAGCGGCATCGGCCCGGTTTCCAAATCGCACCATCACATCAATCTGTCTTTGGACGAACAAGCCGCCCATCACTAGAAAAAGTATTCTATGGTAAGGGCGCAGCATGCTGCGCCCTTACACTTCATCTTTGATTTTGGCGTCTGCTCGAGTTCCGTAGAGGCAACGGGCTGGTCGCCCGTAGCCGATGCGCCAAGGCGACAAGTTCGTAAAAATTGTCTTTTCAATGCTGGCGCAGAAAAGCCGTTGGACTGAGAACAGTCAGCCGGGTGCGACGTACGAAGTCTTTTGTGTTCCAGGTGATGATCGCTTCAGCGTCACAATTTTCCGCCTCCCGTAGGAGTATGGCATCGCCAAAGGTCATTTCTTAGCGATATTCGCGGCTGCTTCCTCCATGAACGTGCTCCGCCAAGCCTCGCAATC
>JAICEJ010000720.1 GCA_025924215.1 Candidatus Binatia bacterium | reverse complement strand
GGAGAAGGAAGGCAGGCCTGATGGTGAAGATCTACGCCACTGGTATTTGGCTATTGCGGAACTCTCATCAAACGGTATCTCTTCACCACCGACGCGGGTCGCAAAGACAACGAAAATCACCAAGATCCCTTCCCGCAGGCCGAAGAAGAAATAAGCATCTGCCGCCGACATACGACGTTCGTGCCGCAAACTGTGCCTTGCCTATGAAGATAGAGATCATCCTGAAGGTCGAAGAAAAAGAGCGTTTGCTTCGAACTACTGCCGAGAACTCGCACGCGTGCTCTGTTCTGGCTGCCGCTCAATCCGCCAGTCATCAGCCTGAGCTCGTTGCTATGATTTGTGACGAGATCGAGGCGGCAGAGATTCTCGAACTCGCGCAGCAGCATTGCGGCAGCGCTTGGCGCGCAATCAATTGGCAAATGAAAAGACTCGGAATGCTCGCATAGTTTCGATGAAACGAAGCACATAGGCGCCGCCGATTAGGTTCATCCGAAAAGCTTGCCACTGACCTGCTATCGCCCATAGAGCTGCTTGATAAATCCAGACCTTTCTACTTCTTCGACGAAGCTCATATCGACGAAGTCTTTCGGATTGGCCGCTGCCGCCTTGGGATTTTTAACCGCGATATCATCGAGCAAAGTCTTTACGCCATCGGGCGTCGGCGACGGCGTTTCCGGTAGGATCGTTTTCAAGCTGTTGTAAGCCCGTTCCAGGCTTTCGGCATCGTTTACTTTGAGGTACCTGCCGATCAGCGCCTTGGTCCACTCTTTCTCCGTCTTGAAAACGTAAATGGCTTCAATCAACGCCAAGGTCAGGCGGGAAAAAACCGGCCGTCGCGCTTTGAGCGCCGACTCCTTGGTCAGGACGCCGTTCCAGTGGAAGGGGATCTTCTGGGATGGCACATCGATGAGCGTTTTAAAGCCGAGTTTTTCCGCCTCGCGCACAAATGGCTCGTTGAAAAGCGCGAACTGGATCAACCCTCGTGAAATCGCCGCAACCATCTGCGCGGTGCCGCCGACTTGAATCAACTTGACGTCCTTGTCCGGATCGATGGCGTTCTTGCGCAAAACAAGGCGTAAACCGAAATCCGTATTGCTGCCGAACCGATTGACGCCGCCGGCTTTACCTCTGAGTTGATGGACATCTGTGATGCTTTTGACAGCCATCAGAACCGACGGAAAGGTGGGCGTTGTTGACATGATCATGGTGACGTCGGCTCCGGCCAGGCGGGAAGTCACCAAGGTGGCTGCCGAAGTTACGATGGCTTCGACTTCTCCCGAGAGCATGGCTTGAATCGCCACCGGGCTCGAGGCAATTTGGACAATCTCCGCAGTTACGCCGCGCTTCGTCAGCAGTCCCTTGTCCTGCATCACCCAGACCGGAACAATCGAGAGCCCACCAGCAGTGGCAATGCGGATGCGTTCCTGCGCATACACGGCATTGCCTGTGACGCTCGCTGTTAGCAGTAAAATCAACGAGAAGATTATTGACGAGGTTTGCATGATGATGGCCATCTTTGTCTCCGAACTTTGAATATACGTGTCGGCGCTAACGGGAGCTTATAATCAGCCACCTTTCACAAGTCAAAAGTATTTGGTTCGGGAACCTGCCCAGCGCCTTGCTTTGGACTGCCATCTATTCAATTGAAATATGAATGTGCTATAGCCGATGCTAATAGGATCGTGAGATAGCGATGAACCGTTCAATGAAAGGAATCAGTCGATGAAGGTTTTGATAACCGGCGGCATGGGAGTCAACGGCGCCGTGCTGGCCCGAACCATGGTCCGCGATGGCGAGAGACCGGTGTTGTTGGACAATCGGGCGGACTTCTCGCTCATTCGCGACATCAAAGATGGAGTTGATTGGGTGGAGGGCG
>JAICEJ010000719.1 GCA_025924215.1 Candidatus Binatia bacterium | reverse complement strand
GTGTCGTCGGTCATACGGCGTAAGTGATCAAGTTTCAGGGACGGCAGCTCGGCCGGACTTTTATCCAACGCTTTGACCACGAAGCCGGGAGGACTGAAGTAGCGCCGTTCTACCTTAGCCCGTTGAAAACTATTCATGTATTGACGCGCGACTTGCGGCCAGATCATCTCGCGGCCGTACAGATAGGCGCGCTTGCGCATTGCGTTGCGCTTCGCCTCGTTGTCCAATAGTTCAATAACCTGCTCGGCCAACGCCGTCGAATCTCGAAACGGTACCAGCACGCCGCGCTCTTCGGCCAGCATCTCTTCGGCATGCCAGTACGGGGTCGAAATAACGGCCTTGCCAGCACCCACGGTATAAGCGAGCGTACCGGAGACGATCTGGGCGGGATTGAGATAAGGGGTGATGTAAATATCCGTGACGCCGATAAACTCAACGAGCTCCTCTAAACTGACAAATCGGTTGTAGAAGATCACCTGACCTTCTACGCCTTTCTCTTGGGCCAGCCACTGCAGTGACAAACGATAGGCTTCGCCGTCGTGCCTCAAAACGTGGGGATGAGTCGCCCCGACGATAAAATACACCACGTTCGGATGTTTGGCCAAAATAGCGGGCAGAGCGGCAATGACATTCTCGATTCCCTTGTTCGCCGACAGCAAACCAAAACTGAGCAAAACCGTTTTGCCTTCGACGCCGAAAAGGTCTTTGTGAAAACTAGGATCGACAAAAGGGATGTCCGGAATACCATGCGGAATTATATCGATCTTGTCCGGCGATACACGGTAGATTTCTTCGAGGAATTCCGCACCTCGCCTAGTCATGACGACCAACCGATCCGACAATGCGGCAACTTCTTCCAGAACCCGGCGTTGATGTTGGTCCGGTTCGCGCAATATTGTGTGCAGGGTCGTCACAATGGGCATGCGCAGCTCACGCAGCAGCGCCAGGATGTGGGACCCTGTCCGTCCACCGAAGATACCGTACTCAAATTGCAGAGATACCAGATCCACGCTGTTGATGTTCAAGAAGTCGGCGGCGCGGTGATACGACTCGATATCTTTCTCCACGAGCTCGAAGCGAACACGTGAAGGATAGGCATAGCCGCCTTCAATATCGTTAACCGGCACGGCAATGCAGGTCGTGTCACTGTGTTCGGCGGCGATAGCTTCGCACAAGTCCGTCGTGAACGTAGCGATGCCGCATTGGCGCGGCAGGTAATTGCCAATGAATGCGATGCGTTTGATGGGGGAATGGCTAGGGTTCTGTTCCATAATGAAATCTTCTTCTTAGCAGCCGCGACGCTTTTATTTTTTCCGGATGAAAAACGTAAAGAGGCGGTTACCCTAGGGGCCGCCTCTTTGAAACTCGGCCGAATTGGACCGAGCGAATTCAATTTTGGACTTTGGCTTGCCAGTAGTTACATCGCTGCTGAATATAACAGACCCCGACGATAAAGATACCCCTGAAGTCAACACGTATCGAAAGCGCTACCGTAAAGATTATGCTACGCGCGGATTACCTCTCACACCGCCGGCCCGCTTATCATTTCAGGGTGGGCTGAAACCGTTCACTTTGAGGTGAGGGCTCGTGCTCAGCGCGAAAGGAGAGTCGCCGCGACGGATCTAAATTTTTCCACTGTGAAGCAATCGGATCAGCATCGATCTGAATCAACGCTCGATGAGGACGTGAGGTAGCCGGAAGGCTGTAAAAAAAATAGGAGGCACCCGACCGTCGCCCCCTATTTTGATCCCCTTAGAAGACTGAGAAATTACCAGCGGTTACGGCCGCCATCGCGGTTGCCGCGGCCTTCGCCGCCCCCGCCGCCATCGCGCCTGGCCTGCGGCTTGGCTTCATTAACAGTCAAAGTGCGACCATCCAATTGTGTACCATTAATTGCGG
>JAICEJ010000718.1 GCA_025924215.1 Candidatus Binatia bacterium | reverse complement strand
TGCTGGATTGGCTTACCGCTGAGTGGATATCGGCAAAAAGCGGGGGAGAGAGCGATCCCGGAAGCTCAATGGGTGCGGAATTTCATCAGGTGCAGTCATCTGGGCGTTCACCATACAATCTGGCGCCGCAGACCAGTAGTGTCAGTTTAGGGAGAACTTTATGGCCATGACCGAGCAATGGGCGGAGTGGTGCAGTCGGTTTTTAGATTTGCCTCAAGATAGCTTCCCTCAAGACATCAACATCCTGCAGCAGCGCTACGTCGAAGAAACGCAGCAGCGCGACCGATTTAACCAATACGCCGACAAGATGCATTATCCCCAGTTTCGAGAAAAACTCCTCCAGATATCGGACGAAAAAACCAAATATGCGGACCGGATTGCCGAGGCGATCGTTGCACTTGGAGGTAAGCTGCCGAGGGTGCCCGAGCTTCGTTCAACAGACGAAAACAGTTGGCAACAGTTGATGATCGCCCTAGATGACGAAAATCGCAGCGCCGATCATCTAGCAGAACAACTGCGAGGTATCCAATCCGGGATTCCCGACATCGTCAAATTGCTGCAAGATATTTCTGAGCAGCAGAAACAGCATCGCGGCGAAGTTAGAGAAATGCTGATGCGGAGCGATCCATTCGCGTTCTCGCTTGCCTGATGTTCTATAGGACCGTGAGTTCATTGTCCTCTTCGGCACCGGTACAGTGTACTGATTCGAGAATAGCCGGAGCTGCTAACGCAAATGCGGTAATTGTACTTGCGGCTCGCTCGAGGCGGACACACTGAAGATGTTCATGAAATCGCCGTCACGTTATCGAGAAAAAACTGCAGTCATCCCGCCACAAAGCTTCTGCCGCCGACCCGACTTACGGATTACGACATGAGCAACGGGGCCACTCACAGAGTCGCTCGCCGAGAGCAGTCCTCCACAAGGGCAATAACTCTGAAAGCGCTGTGGATGCTCATCAAGGATACCTTTGTTCAATGGGTCGACGATAATCCGCTCCAATTAGCGGCCGCGCTGGCTTATTACACCTTATTTTCCATAGCGCCTCTCCTGTTGATCGCGATCGCAGTCGCTGGCTTAGTGTTTGGGCGGGACGCTTCCCAACTTCAGATTATCGGTGTGATTGAGGATTTCATCGGAGTTCGTGGCGCACAGGCAATTCAGGCGATAATCGAAAGCGCAGGTCAAAGGCCCGACTCAGGTTTTTTCGCCTCCGTTATAGCCATCATTTTCTTGTTTTTGGGGGCGGGAGGTGTAGTAGGCCAGCTGCAAGAGTCGCTTAATACAATTTGGCGAGTCGTGCCTAGAACCGGTCGAGGGGTCAGAGGTTTTTTGCAGGACCGTTTGATCTCTTATTTAATGGTGTTAAGCGTCGGCTTCTTGTTACTCGTCTCTTTAATAATCAGCGCGGCGTTAGCAGTGATTTCGGGAATACTCGGCGGCTTTCTGACCATCGACGCTGCTACGGCATACGCTTTAGATCTCGCTTTCTCGTTTGCGTTCAACACACTGCTGTTCGCCGCGATCTATAAATTCGTGCCTGACGTGCGCATTGAATGGCGGGATGTCTGGATGGGAGCTGCCATGACGTCCTTGCTATTTTCCGCCGGAAAATTCTTGATCGCCTTTTATCTGGGTCACAGCACGGCCACATCCATTTATGGTGCGGCCGGGTCAGTGGTGACGCTACTTTTGTGGATCTACTATTCATCACTTATGTTCTTCTTCGGTGCCAAATTAACCCAAGTCTACGCGAGCCGGTACGGATCTAAAGCCATCTCCGTGGACTGTGCGCAAAGCGCTAAACCGGGGGACTAAAGATTGGAAATCTACGTAAGGTTCTCCGAGTCAAACTGGGCGATCGATAACGCTACATCGACCCCAACGAACTATCTAGCGATGATGCCTC
>JAICEJ010000717.1 GCA_025924215.1 Candidatus Binatia bacterium | reverse complement strand
CGAAGGCGAGATTCCCCCACTGGAAGAAGAATCCGAGATGGAAGGGCCTTTCGGCGAGTGGCCCGGCTACTACACTCACCGAGGCAAGGAATGCGTGGTTCGGGTGAAACGAATCATGTATCGCAACGATCCAATCATCCTCGGAAACCCTCCCCTGCTTCCGGTGACCGAGCGTTACGGCATCCCGCTGTTCGCAGCGCGGATCTGGGATCACCTTGAGCAATCCGGCGTTTCCGACATTGAGGGTATCTGGTGCCACTGTCACACGTTGATGGTCGTGGTTTCGTTGAAGCAACGCTACGCCGGCCACGCGATGCACGCGCTCACCGCCATCGCCGGCATGCAGACCGGCGCAAGTATGTATCGCTACTACGTGGCGGTCGATGACGATATCGATCCGGTGGACTTGAAGCAGGTCATCTGGGCCATGTGCACGCGCGTCGATCCGGCGGAATCCGTCCAAACCTTAAAATCCTGGACTTCCGATCTCGACCCGCGTTTGGCGCCGGAAAAACGCGAGCAAGGCGACTTTACCATGAGCCGGATGCTTATCGACGCCTGCAAGCCGTACCCTTGGCGCGATCGTTTTCCGAGGGCCAACAAGTTCAGCGCTGAAAAGAGAAGAGAGATCTGGGAGAAATGGGTGGCGCAGCTGCAAAAGAGCTAGGTTCGCGATCGACGGCTCGAAGAATGGTCCGAGCGAAATCAAAGCCGCGGTCGTTTTATACCCGCTGATTCACGGTTGAATCGAGATGCAATTCCTTATAGGTTGCGGAAAAATCACTGACGAATCGAGGGAGGGCAGCCCATGGATAAAATACAGTTCCCCTATCGCTCGGATAGCCATTTGCCGTTTCTGCACGTGGTCGGCGAATCCGGCAGTTGGGAAAAGCACGGATTACACGTGGAATACAACAAATTCATTAGCTCGGAAGACGCGCACAAAAACGTCGCTAACGGCACGGTCGAATTCGTCGGCGGCAATCATCTTTCGCCGTATATCAGACGGCCCGAGGGAGATAGATGGGTCTACCTCGGTCAATCGGTGAGCCTCTTGAACCATCGCATGGTTGTCAGGCCTGACTCCGGCATCAATAGAGTTTCAGATCTCCGTGGAAAAAGAGTTGCGAGCAAAGGTCAACACCCGGGCCTCAACACCTGGTTGTTCATCAAGCAGCACGGCCTGCTCGTAGATTGCACGATTGAACGATTCCGCGGCGAAACGCCGCATTGGGAAGCCGTAAGGGACGGCAAGGCAGACGCCGCTTTGGTCACGCCTCCTGCCGACCTCTTCGCTCGGCGGGCGGGAATGAAAGTGATTGAGGTCGGCTTTCTTCCGATGGTTTGGTTCACCACCGTGTCCACCGGGCTGCCGTTCGTCGAGAAGCACCCCGACATCATTGACAAGTTTCTCAGAGGCATCTGCGAAGGCATCGCGTACTTCAAAACTCACCGCACCGAATCGATCAAGATCATCAAAGAAAAATACAACGAGGAGGGTGCTTTGGACGACGAGGCAGCGACCTATCTCTATGATGAGCTGAAAATGATATTACAGGCCAAGCCTTACGCCAGTCTTCCAGCCATCAGCAATGTCTATGAGATCTCGAAAGAACAAAACACCGCCGCCGAGAAAACCGACCCGATGGCGCTCTGGGATTTTCACTTCCTGCGGCGCATCGATGACAGCGGCTTTATCGATAATCTTTACAGAACGTAGTTATTAAGGAGTTCATAAGTATCTGGACAATTCCCTTACTCAAAACCAAGAGGCGAGCCCTTCCAAGCGCCGGCAATGGGCCTATGCCTTATCGGCCCCACCCGGTCCACCCCAGGCGGTTATTCCCGCGGCCGGGGCCTGAACGCTTCCGTCACGTTCGAGTGCCCGCGCTTTCCATGACTCACCTCT
>JAICEJ010000716.1 GCA_025924215.1 Candidatus Binatia bacterium | reverse complement strand
ATCCTCGGCGGTTATACCATGGGGGATGCCGATATCCTGCGGCGCGCCATGGGCAAAAAGGATCCTGAGGAAATGGCCGCCCAGCGGGAAAGGTTTGTCGAAGGCGCGCGCAAGAAAAACATCGACGAGAAGACCGCCACAGAGATCTTCGATCAGATGGAAACCTTTGCCCGCTATGGTTTCAATAAATCCCACTCGGCGGCCTACGCGCTGGTCTCGTATCAGACCGCCTATTTAAAGAGCCATTATCCTGTCGAGTTCATGGCGGCGCTGATGACTTCAGAGATGGGCGACACAGACAAGGTCATCAAAAATCTTGCGGAGTGCAGAGAGAAGGGGATAGAAGTTCTTGCGCCCGATATCAACGAGAGCCGCTCCGATTTCACCCCGGTGGGCGCTAAGGTGCGCTTTGGCCTGGCGGCGGTAAAGAGTGTCGGTGAAAAAGCGGTGGAGGTGATTCTGGAGAGTCGCCGACGAGATGGCGCCTTTGAATCGCTTTTCGATTTCTGTCGACGGGTCGACCTGACGGCGGTGAACCGCCGGGTGATAGAAAATCTGATCAACTGCGGCGCCTTCGATTCAACCCAAGTTTCACGGGCACGCATGATCGGCGCATTGGACGAGGCTATTAGGGCGGGCCAAGCGCATCAGCGCGATGAAGCAAGTAATCAGATCGACATTTTCAGTTTGTTGGGCACTCCCGGCAAGGGGCCAAACCGTCCAGGCGATGTTTATCCGCAGGTAAAAGAATGGTCGCAGCAGGAATTGTTGGTCTTTGAAAAGGAAGCGCTTGGTTTCTATATTACTGGGCACCCTTTAGATAAGTACGAACGAGTGATAAAAAGAGTTATCAGCGGCACGGCTGCGGGCATCAAAGAAAGGCCGGTGACTGGCGAGGTTAAGCTGGCGGGCGTAGTGTCGGCGCTGAAGCTAAGAAATACCAAGAAAGGCGATCGCTACGGCAGCTTCAATTTGGAAGATAAAACCGGCTTTCTGGAAGTGATCGCGTGGCCGGAGATTTACAAGAAGAGCTCGGCGCTTTTAGGCGCCGACGATCCGATTTTTATCAAAGGAAAACTTGAGGTCGGCGAAGATCGCATGCAGATAATCGCCAATGAAATCATGCCGCTGTCCGAAGCGGCTGCAAAGGTTCGTGCGCTGGGCAATGGCAGCCCTAGTCGGAATGGCAGCAGTGAGCGAGTGCATCTATATGTGCATGAAGCGGAAACTTCCGCGCAAGACTTGGTGCAACTGCGCGAGGCTTTGCTGAATTGCCCCGGCTCCTCCACTGTCATTCTCCATCTCCTCGCCGAAGGGGTTAGCGAAACTTTAATTGAGCTGCCAGATCAGATCCGGGTTGCGTCCGGTCCCGAATTAGAAAGTATTGTTTCAAAGCTTTTCGGTCCTCGAATTAGCTTCCGTTCCTTAGAATCTTGATGAGGCCCCACCCTAACCAGCAGCGCAAAGAGCGCGCCGTTCTGGTTGGCGTCGAGCTGCCGTCGAACGATCATAAAATATCCCTCGAATACAGCCTGGAGGAGCTTGAGAGTTTAGCTCAAACCGCCGGAGCTGAAGTAGTAGAAAAATTTACTCAACAACTGAGAAGCATCACGCCTGCTACATTGGTGGGCCGAGGCAAAGTCGATCAGATTCACGCCAAGGTAGACGAACTTCATCCCGACCTAGTCATCTTTGATGAAGATTTAACTCCGGCTCAGCAGCGTAATCTGGAATCGGCTTTTGAAGTTCGGGTCATCGATCGCAGTCAACTGATACTTGATATTTTTGCCCAGAGAGCCCGAAGCAATGAAGGTAAACTTCAGGTTGAGCTGGCTCAACTGGAATATCTCTTGCCGCGCCTCACGCGCCAGTGGACACACCTTTCACGGCTTGGCGGCGGTATCGGGACGCGAGGACCGGGTGAAACCCAGCTTGAAGTGGACCGCCGGCGCATTCGCGAAAAAATAGGTCACTT
>JAICEJ010000715.1 GCA_025924215.1 Candidatus Binatia bacterium | reverse complement strand
GGCACTGTGACCCAATTTGTCGAAAAAAAACAAGGCGGTTCAGGATCGATTAACGCCGGCGTGTATTTGCTTAGCCGTCAGGTTATCCGCTCGATCGCCGAAGGTACAGTTGTTTCACTGGAACGTGACGTTTTCCCCACCCTGATGAACCACGGGCTTTATGGTTATCAGGAGCGGGGACGTTTTCTCGATATCGGCACGCCGGAGGATTTTGCTGCCGCCGAACAATTTTTTGCGGCGATCAATGAACGTGAAACGGCGGTTTGTAGTTCTCGATAGGGATGGCACAATCATCGAAGAGGTGTCTTACCTGTCGGATCCGAAACAGATTGCGCTGATTCCCGGGGCAGGCAAGGCGCTCCGGGATCTCGGTGCCATGGGCTTCGGGCTGGTTGTCATTACCAATCAATCGGCGGTCGGACGGGGATATTTTGATGAAGCGCAGTTGACGCGGATTCATGACAGGTTTTTAGAGGTGCTGCGTGCTGAGGAGATAACTCTCGATGGTCTCTATTTTTGCCCGCATACTCCTCAAGACCAATGTTTCTGCCGTAAACCGCGCACTGGATTAATCCAAAAGGCATCGGAAGATTTGAACTTTGATTTGTCAGGCAGCATTGTTATTGGTGACAAGTTGAGCGATATCGAGATGGGTTGCCGGGTTGGAGCTTTGACGATGCTGGTACGCACGGGCTATGGGGCTCAAGTAGCTTCTGAGCAGAAGGTTGCGCCGGATTACATCGTCGACGATTTGCCCGCGGCCGTGGAAGTCATCGACAGGATCTTTAGAAAGGTGCGTGATCAATGATCATTAGCAGGACGCCATTTCGTATTTCTTTCTTTGGTGGTGGCACCGATTACCCTGCATGGTACCGCGACCACGGCGGCACGGTGCTGGGCGCAACCATCGACAAATACTGCTATCTCACCTGCCGTTATCTTCCGCCGTTTTTTAAACATAGGATTCGCGTTGTCTATTCGCAGATTGAAAACTGCCAAGTCGTCGATGAAATCGCTCATCCCGCCGTCCGTGAAGTGCTGCGTTACTTAAAAATTGATCGAGGCGTGGAGATTCACCACGATGGTGACCTTCCGGCTCGGAGCGGCATGGGCTCAAGTTCTGCCTTCACGGTGGGTCTGTTGCACGCCCTGTACGCTCTCAAGGGCCAGATGCCGACCAAGCGACAACTGGCGGCGGAAAGCATTCAGATCGAACAGGAGATGATCAAGGAAACCGTCGGTTCGCAGGATCAGGTTTTGGCGGCATTTGGCGGATTCAATCATGTGGTTTTTTCCCAAGACGGTGAAATCACCGTCAAACCGATTACGTTATCAGGAGATCGCCTGCGCGAGTTAAGCTCTCATCTAATGCTTTTCTATACAGGCATAGAGCGCACCGCGTCGGATGTTGCCGGCAGTTACGTTGCCGATGTCGACGGAAAAAGAAGCCAATTGCGCATCATGAAAGGTCTGGTCGAAGAAAGCCTTGCCGTTTTAAATAATGGACGGGATATAACTGCTTTTGGCACTCTCCTGGACGAGGGATGGCAGGCCAAGCGCAGCCTGAGCGCGAGAGTTTCAAACAGCTACGTCGATGAGCTCTATGCGCACGCCATCGCGAACGGCGCTCTCGGGGGAAAGTTGCTGGGCGCCGGTGGCGGAGGTTTTATGCTTCTTTTTGTGCCTCCGGGCAAGCAGAATCAAGTAAAAGAGGCGCTCAAGAAGCTTATAACGGTCCCGTTTCATTTTGATTTCTCCGGGAGTCAGATCATTTTCTACGATCACGAAAAGGATTACTCGGCCGAAGAAAAAATTCGCGATTCACGGGAATACGATTTCGTCGGCGAATTGAATGACCGATTGGACAGAGATTTGTAGCCGAACCAGCCCTACAGCTTGGCACCCTCGATCTCTATTTATTAATAAATGCACAAGGACGCGAGAATCTTTATTGCGGACGACCATGGACTCATCGG
>JAICEJ010000714.1 GCA_025924215.1 Candidatus Binatia bacterium | reverse complement strand
TTATCGTTAATTCTTCCTTGCGCACTACGGAATAATTCTGTAGCGATGCATTCCAAGTGTCCGATTGGTCGCGCTACTCAACGGAGCGATAATTCTGGAATAAAGACTTAGCGCCCTACAGTTTCGTTAGCGCCAAATCAGCGATACACGACTGCGGTCAGTTTCGACAAACCGATTGACTGATTGTTTCGACGGACGTATATCAAGCCCATTCGGCGATTGCCTCGAGTCAACCGTCGCCGTTCTGCGCAATAACGTCTGAAAAGGAGAAACATCATGAAGCTCTGCCGGACGGTTCTTCGCCTCACCCTCTCCTGGACTTTGTGCTCCTTCTTCGGACTTGCCGTACCAGTCAAAAGCCACTCACAGGATATCATCGATGGCGCAAAGAAGGAGGGCAAGTTTCTATTGTATACCTCGTTGACTCTCCAAGAGATTGATGAGGTTGCCGGTCCATTTACAAAAAAGTATCCGTTTCTGAAAGTCGAGTCGTTTCGCGGCAACGCCTTACAACTTCTTCAGAAAATTACCACCGAAGCGCGCGCTGGCCGACCCCAAGCCGATGTCGCCCAATTCAACAGCTTTGAAGCCTGGCAGTTACAGAAGCTCGGGCTGTTACAAAGCTACAAGTCGCCTGAAGCAAAAAAATTTCCCGACAACTTCAAGGACCCGGACGGATATTGGACCACTCTCTACATGAATTATCTCGTGTTGGGTTACAACCCAACCATCGTATCCGCAGCCGACGTGCCAAAGACGTGGGACGATCTTTTACATCCCCGATGGAAAGGCGATAAATTCGCGCTCGACCGCGATAATGCCGTCTGGTACGGCGGCCTGGCGCTTTATTGGGGCAAAGAAAAGGCAGCAAAGTTCATGAAAGCTTTGGCTAGCCAACAACCGACCATGCGCAAGGGGCATACGTTGATTGCCAATCTTATGTCGAGCGGCGAGTTTCCGCTCGGACTAGTCTATGCGCATCGGGTTGAGGAGATGAAATCGAAAGGAATGAACACGATCGAGTGGGTTGCGCTCGAACCCATCGTGGCGACGCCGATTGTAATCGGCATAGCGAAAAATGCGCCCAGTCCGAACGCGGCCAAGTTGTTCGTCGACTTTTTTTTGTCGAAAGAGGGTCAAGTAATCTCCCAGAAACAGCAATTCAGAGTGCCCGCAAACCCGGATATGCCTCCCGTTTCCGCCAAACTCGATGCAAAGAATCTAAAGATTTCTCTGATCAACCGGCAGCTCGCGGATAGCTACCAGGAGTACGACAAGGAATACCAAGCGCTTTTTAAATAGCTCGATGCAAGCATCTGCGCCGGGTGAAATCCCTTCTGTTCGAAGCTCTGGCTAACTTGTGCTCGCAGGTGGGCGGCGATGGTGGGTCGCCTGCTCGTAGGCGTACGCGAACCTAATCATTTGACCGTCGCTGTAAGGGCGCCCGAGAAAGCTGATTCCTGCTGGAAGCCCGTCGCGCGTGAATCCCGCGGGAACCGCGATCGTCGGCACAAATATCAAAAACGTGTTTAGGTGCGGCGCCCCTCGATGATTAACGTGAGGCGGATTAACGCCATCACGGATCAAGGTCGGCTGGTGTTCTACGGATTTATGAACAATGGCGTCCAGCCTGTTGTCCGCCATTACCTTTAAGACGTTGGTCATTAGCTCATCGCAGGCGATGAGGTATTCATAGTATTTTGCCGCGTCCGACGCCGTCTTCAGACGATTCTTTGCGCCGGGAAACACTTTGGCAAACTCGGGCGATGCCATCGCTTCTGCACGGGACTTAAACGGCGCATGGCTATTCCGACCGTAATAGATTCTGAACGCTTCTTCTGCTGCTGTGGGATTGTCCGCGCGCCTGGCCAACAATTCGTTGAGCTTCGGAATCACGATGGGATCGACTAGTTCGGCGCCGCCGGCTTTTAGCTCGCCAACCGCACGATCGAAGACCTCAGCGACTTGCTTGAAATCGTCTG
>JAICEJ010000713.1 GCA_025924215.1 Candidatus Binatia bacterium | reverse complement strand
CGCCATGATGCACATGATCGGCGAGGGAGTTTTTGACCGCTATCCGAAGCTGCGCGTAGGTTTCATGGAAGGCGGCGCCGGCTGGCTGCCATTCTGGGCCGAACGATTTGATGAGCACATCGAGAAGCTTGCACCGCAAATGCCAGAGTTGAAACGTCGCCCTAGCGAGATCATCCGCGGCGAACAAGTCGTGCTCACCTGCGAATCCGAAGAGACCGGGCTCGATCGGGTGTTCGCGGCCAACGGCGAAAACACGGTTCTCTACGCTTCGGACTATTGCCATTGGGATTGTCACTTTCCCTATTCGGTGAAGGACGTCGTCGATGGGGAGGATTTAACTTTTCCTCAAAAGGAAAGATTGTTAAACCGCAACGCGATCGAGTTCTTCAAACTGAAGAACCTGCCGCAACCCGCTGCGCTTAAGAAAGCCCGTCAAAGCTGGGCAAGCATGGGCCAGCAAAAGATCGCCACCGCCTGATTTCAGAGGGAGCTTCGATGAATCCGACACCGTCGAACAAAGCAAGCAACCACGGCGTGCTCATCGCCAACCTCTCGTTAGCCTTCATTCTGCTCCTGGTCAGCAGCGTTCGCGGCGCAGAAGGCCTGCAGAAAATTAGAGTCGGTTTTCCTTCCCTGGCGTTCTCATACATGCCGTACTACGTTGCTCAGGAAAAAGGGGTTTTGAAACAATATGGCTTGGAAGCCGAGTACATCCAGATGCGCACAGGCATTCAGCCTCAAGCCGTCATCAATGGCAACATCAACTTTTTTCCATCGGTCTCCACCGGGATTTCCGCGGCGGTTTCCGGCTTGCCGCTGGTGGTGGTATTGAATTTCTGTGACGGCACGCCGTGGATCCTGGTCACGCAGAAGGAGATCAACAAGCCGCAGGATCTTATCGGCAAGCAGGTCGCGGTCTCAGGCCTGCGAACATCGCCGCATTACTTTTTGCAGGCGGCTCTTAAAAAATGGGAAATCGCCGAGAAAGATGTCGGCATTATCAGTACCGGCGGCACTGCCGACAGCTTTATCGCCCTTGCCAGCAACCGGGTCGCGGGCACAGTGTTGACGCCGCCGTTCGATGACAAGGCAGTCTCTTTGGGCTACAAGAAATTCATGTTCCTGGGCGACTTGGCGGATATTCCCTACGTCGGCGTGGTTACTTCGCAGGCGCAAATCAAAAACAATCGCGAGATGGTGCGCGGAACGCTTGCTGCGCTCACTGATTCCGTCGCTTGGATTCGCGCCAACCGCGCCGAAAGCAGCAAGATGATCGCCAACAAGTTTAAAGTCACTGCAGCCGAGGCCGAGCAGACGTATAATACGTTGATCAAAATTCTTAACAAGGACGGGCGATTAAATCCCAAGGTCGCGCGCGGTTATTTGGATCTTTTACGACAGGAGCGGCCAATTGCGGCGGATTTCGACCCGCAAAAAGTGCTTGACTTCTCTCTGTTGCCAAATCGCTAGTCACCACATGAAGCTGCGAAACAAATCCACTGTTTTGATCATCGCAATATGTTTTAATTTTACGCTGGTCGTTCTGAATCCTGCCGTCGCGCAATCACCCCAGAACATCAAAGTGCTGGTCGATAGCCAGCAACAAGTCACAGGCAATCAGGAAGAGATACAAGGAACCGGAAGCATCATAATCCGCCGAGGCGGCGCACATCCCTCCGGCCGAGTGACGGCCGGCAACCGGGAGACGACGGTTCAGCGATCCACCGGGATTTTTACCTTGGTGCAAGATGGCGGGGAATCGATTCTAACGATGGCAACGAGAGTGCCGCAGAACCAGGTTAGCTTCTATCGCGATTACGCCGGATGGATCGGCTACATCGATCGGCGAATTACTTTCACCGAGGTTGGAACTTCGTTGCGTGTCGCTGCCAACGCTCTTGCAGACAAGCAGATACGGGTCCGACTAACTCCTCGGATAAGTTATTTTTCCGCCGAGCATTCCGGCGCCATCGACTTCACCGAGGCAATGACTGAGATG
>JAICEJ010000712.1 GCA_025924215.1 Candidatus Binatia bacterium | reverse complement strand
GTTCTCCTCCTCGAGCAGGTCGAGCGGGTTCATGAGGCTACAAAGATCCCTGCCAGGGGCCACTCGGAGAAAAGCCGGAAAGCCGAACTGGATAAAGAAGAAAAGCATTGATGGAGGGAGTCACAATGACTTCACAATTCCAATGCCTTTGAAACGGGAACATCAAGAGCTTCGCGCCAATCTTGTCAAAGCGACTAAAGCTGGGGGGCGGGTAGGCGATGCCGCCCAGGGCGGTTGCCGGGAGTTCTTCACGAGCACTTCGTGGAAGAGGAGCCAGGTCGCGCTTCCGTCGCTTGGGTTGCTATCCACCTTGGCCTGGCACCGAGTCGAAGAGGTATTAAAGATCGACTGAAAGCAGAGCTGCCCAAAATGCTGGAGGAGCATGATCTATCGTTACTGCTCTGAAGGTAGATAGGTAAAACTCAGCTGAGGCGTCCAGTACAGTCTCTTAGCCGCAGGCAATACCAGCTCTCTTTTAGGGTTGGTTGTAGTTTAAACACCCGGAACAACGCGCCATTATGTATCGATGGTAAGATGCGAAGTGACCGCGGGAGGAAGCCACACATGAAAGGTCGTTCCCTTACCAGGCTCGCTTTCAACCGATATTTGCCCGCCGTGCGCCTCCGCAATCATTTTACAGATGAGCAAACCGAGTCCTGTGCCTTTTTCAGTTGAAGACCGGGAACTAGCCGTTTGACTGTATAACGAGAACAGCGTGTCGCATTCCGTCGGGACAATTCCGATCCCGGTATCTTTTACCCACAATTCCGTCGCCCGGTTTACTTGTCGTGCTCCAATCCGAATTTCACCTTGCTCATTGGTGAACTTCAAAGCGTTGCTGAGTAGATTATCCAAAAGCTGGTGCAGTTTTTTACGATCGGCGGTGATCGAGCCAACCCCCGGGTCCACTTCAACATGAAAAGCTATCTTCTTCTGCTGAGTTCGCCAACGGTATTGATTCTCCAGCTGCTTGAAGAAGTGATATAAGTCGAATTGTTCTTTCTCAAGTTGCAGGTGCCCTGCTCGATACTTAGAGAAATCCAAGAACTCGTTCAGCATTTGCGTCAATTCATCGCAGCCGTGGCGGATCATATCGATGAAGACTTGTTCATTGTGTTTGGTCTGGCCCGGCTCGGGCAGCAGCGAGGCTGCGCATAGAATGGTGTTGAGAGCGTTGCGAAAATCGTGCGCGATCATCGCCGCAAAGTCCGCTTGCCGGCCGCTTGCTTTCTGAAGCGCGACCCGCATCTCGTTGATTACCTCGTCGAATTGGCCGGCTGTTTTCGCAAGCTCAGCTGCCGACCGCGGAGCTTGATTATATTCACTATCACCAAGTGCGCGAGCGGCAGCGATCAATATCTCTAATCTTCGCCCGATCAAAAGGTGAGCGCCTAACCAGGTGCCTGCGGCAGCCAGAATCGAAGCGACCAAAATAATCACTAAACTGTCGTAGAAGATTCGCTTTGAATTCGCGAAAGCAACTTCAGTAGGTATTCCAACGCTCACAAATAGGGCGCCAGTTTTCGACAAGCGATGAAGAGTCGTGAAGCCAAATAGACGCCGCACTCCGTCCGGACCCTCAGCCTCAGTGAATCCTTCCTTCTGCTCTATAATCGTTCTCACCAGGGAAGGGTTGACGGTTGACGTAGAGGGCCATTGCTTCTGTTCGGAATATCGAACAAATACAGTCCCTTTCTCATCGAGCGCCAGAAGAGTGGCCTGGGGCGGCAGTTGCGCCGTGGCGGCGATGGTGTTCAACCAGGTTAAATCTATCCCGACGAAAACCACTGCATGAACAGGTCCATCACGATCAAAAGACGGGTAGGCTATGCTTATGTTCGGCTTGCCTGACATCCTCCCTACCAGCACGTGGCTAATCCCAAGGCGCCGCTCGTTAAGGGCTTCCTGGAAATAGCCTCGGTCGGCGATGTTTGCATTGCTAGAGCGGTTCGGTAGACCGCTGCAGAAGACATCGCCTTTAGGACTCACTGCAGCAATATTTGTGTAATGGG
>JAICEJ010000711.1 GCA_025924215.1 Candidatus Binatia bacterium | reverse complement strand
CAGGGCGACAACACCAAAGGGCAGTGCACCGCCCCAAGCCATCTCGCCTATCAAGTAGCCGGCGCGATGGCGGCGATGTTGGGATTAGCCGGAATCCGTCACGCCAGAGAAACGGGCGCGGGCCAGCGAATCGATGTCTCGTTGCAAGAAGCGCTGACATTCACGAATAGCAGCTCGATTGCGCGTTACAGCCGGGAAAATCGCCTCGAGCGCCGTCCCGGCGGCAAAGCGTATGGCGGCGCCGGCACCAACATCTATCGCTGCAAGGATGGGCGCTATGTTCATTTCACCACCAACATGCCGCACATGTGGAAAGAGTTCGCGCAAAACTGGATGACCGATAAAACGCTGGCCGGGCCCGAGTGGGAGAACCCGCGTTACCGCGAGCAGCATGCCGATGAAGTCGCCAGGGCGTTCTCTAATTTCATTGGCCAATTCGATGCTGACGATTTTGCTAACCAGGCGCAGACGCGCCACCTCGCCGCCGCGCCGCTCAATACGATCGGCGAGTTTGTCGACTGTGAACAAAACCGCGTACGCGGATGGCTGCAGGAAATCGAGCATCCGGTGATCGGCAAGCACAAGGCGCCGGGCGCGCCCATGCGTTTATCGCTGACGCCGATGCGGGTGCGCCGTGCGGCCCCCCTGTTGGATCAGCACCGAAAGGAAATTCTTGCGGAACTTGAAAAGGTCGCTCCCGGCAAATCACCCGATCGAAGTGATGCAAATAGAATGCGCCAGCCGATGCTGGCCGGGCTGCGTATGGCCGACCTAACGCAGCAATATGCCGGTCCGCTCGGTACCGAACTGCTGGCCTACTACGGCATGGAAGTGGTGAAAATCGAGTCTGCGGTCGTGCCAAGCAAAGAACGTGAAGCAGCGGTGCACGCCTGTATGAATCGCGGCAAGCTCGGTTGCACGATCAACTTGCGCAGTCCTGAGGGCAAAGAACTTTTCAAAGAATTAGTCGAGAAGTCCGATGTGGTAGTCGATAATTTTAGCTCCGGCGTGTTGGATCGTCTGGGCTTCAGCTTCGAGACATTGCAACAGATCAATCCCCGAATCGTTCAAGCCGTGATGCCCGGCTGGGGGTTAACCGGGCCGCTCAAGTCCTGGGTCGCGTGGGGCTGGCAGCTCCTGGCCTACACCGGGATCATGCGGCTCTGGGGCTATCCCGATTCGCCGATGGAAACCCGCTGCAAGATTGCCTGGCCCGATCGCGTCGGCTCGGTCACGATGGCCCTTGGTGTGCTCGCCGCAGTGGAATATCGAGCGCGGACCGGCAAAGGCCAATTCATCGAAGCCGGCATGCTCGAAGCGCAGGGGTCGATGATGGGACCGGCGATTCTCGACTACACAATCAACAGCAACGAATGGGATGCGATGGGCTACCGAGAAATTCTCGGCGAACCCTACGCGCCTTACGGCTGCTATCAATCCTCAGGTGAGGATAATTGGATCATCATCGCTTGTGCCGGGGACGAAGAGTGGCGCAGCATGGTGGATTTGATCGGCAAATCATCCTGGGCCGCTGATGACAGATTCGCTACCCACAAAGCTCGCAGGCAGCATCGTGAAGAGCTCGATCAAAAACTTTCACAATGGACATGTAAATACACGGCAAAACAGTTATTTCGGATGCTACAAGAGTCCGGCATCGCGGCTGGAATTCCCTCCTCCGGCGAAGATTTGTTTCACGACATTCACCTGCGCGCCCGCGGCCACATCGTCGAAACCGAAGCGCAACCCTGGGGCAAAATCACGCACCACGGCTTGCCCGGCATTCCTTCTCTTTCCGCCGCCAGTGCCGCGCGTCCCGCGCCCTGGATCGGCGCCAACAATGATCAAGTGTTCGGTGAGATTCTGGGCTTGAGCAGGAAGCAGATCGCAGAGTTGAAGGAAGAAGGCGCCATCAAGTAATTTCCGTAAAGGGCTCGAGAGGTAACCCACACAAATTCAAAGCTCAAGACAAACGAGCTTAAGCGCTCGAAAAGTGTTTACTGTTTGTGCGTCGGCGAACCTTT
>JAICEJ010000710.1 GCA_025924215.1 Candidatus Binatia bacterium | reverse complement strand
CGAAGCCGCAGCAGCGGCAACAGGGTGCCAAGCCCGAGGCTAAGTAACGTAACGCCTAGGTTCTCACACATCCGGATCGGGAATAACCAATTGACGTTGTTCCCGATCCGTAATCCGCATTGTTTCAACTCGTGCGTCGACCTGACGAATTGCAGTAAACCGGGCGGAGGAAGTAAAGATTCGCATTTACGTTGTACCGCTTTCGAACCGCCAGTTGAGCCACTCGGCGATGCCGCGGCCCATGATCCATTCCTTGTCTATAGTCGAAAGAAAACCGAGCTCTTCGGTGAACAGGGTTACTGCTTGTCGATAGGAGCAGGGTAAATGAGATAGGTCCGTGCCCCAAAAACAGCGTTGAGGGCCGAAGGCATCGACAACGCGCAAAATCAGCGGGTGAAGAGTCGGAAACGGGTAGGCTTCGTCGACGTAACAGGGCAGTGCAGAAACTTTTACCGCGACATTAGTCAACCGCGCCATCTTAATCAGTTCATCGACGGCTGAATCCAACGGCTTACCGCGCAACGCCGTGCTCAGTCCCATATGATCGATGATCATGCGCAACCCCGGATGCCTTTCGGCGATGGCACCGAGTTTCGTTACTGCGCCGGGCGCAAAGGCCATCACAGGGATATCGTAGCGTTCCGCGGCATGCCAAAACCAATCTGCGGTGCCGTCGTCCAGCCATTCTCTGGAGCGTCCGCGATTGAAAACCATCCTAATGCCGAGCATGTGCGGCTGGTCTTTCCATGTCGCCACTAAAGCGCGGCTTTCGGGGGCGTTGATTTTAAGCCGTCCCATGACGGCAAAACGGTCAGGATGTAAACGCGCCGCCTCCAACGAGGTGTCGTTGCGATCCGCTTCCCACGTTGGCGGCACGAGCACGCACCGATGCACTCCAGCGCCGTCCATCTCCCGTAAGAGTTCGTCGTGCCCGAGCGGTATAGAGCGATGTGGCTCAGATGCCTCGCCTACAGCGTAGGGTTTTTCCGGCGTTTCCGGCGCCCAGATATGGACCTGTGCATCGATGATCATCATGGAGAAGCAGCAGCCTTATGAGAAGACAGCTTCGCTAGCCAATTCATAGGCCGGGCCGTTGGCGAGCGTCAAGTAAAAAAGATTGTCGCGCGTGGAAATAAGAGATTCGACTTCACTTTGACATTGCAGGTTTGATTCAGCCGGTCTGAACGATCTGCTTGAAAATTCTTTCGGCGGCCTCTTCGCCGGTGCGCACGCAATCGGAGACGCCGACGCCGTGGTAGGCGCTGCCGGCGAGCGCGAGATTGGAGTAGTTGTCGAGTTTTGACTCGATTCGTTGAATCCTCGCCTGATGGCCGACGTGGTACTGGGGCATCGAGTTGGGATAACGATGGACGCGAACCAACAGCGGTTCGGCCTCGACACCAAGCAGGCTGGCAATTTCGGCGCGGACGTTTCGTTCCATGCTCGCGTCGTTGACGTTCAAGAGATCCGGTTGCAGGCTGCCGCCAATGAACGCGCGCAATAGCACATGGCCTTCCGGGGCTCTGCCGGGATATTTCAAACTGCTAAAAGTGCACGCCATGATCTTGCGTGATTCAATCGCCGGCACGACGAAGCCGAAGCTGTCCGGCATTCGTGGAAAATCCCGATTACGATAAGCCAGACTTATGGTTGCGCTGGAGGCGTAAGCGACGCTCGACAACTCCTTGGCTGCTTCAGGAGCGGCCGAAGCCAGCATCTCTGCGGTTTGAAAGGCGGGAGTGGCCAGAATGATGCCGTCGGCTTCGAGAATTTCGCCGGTCCCGATTGCGATCCGGTATTTCTGTTTGCCGTCGCCGGGAAATATATTTGTCACGGCGGTATCTAAGCGCGCGCTTCCGCGCGGCAAACGTTGGACGATCGCATCGACGATTTCCTGCATGCCGCCGGCAAGAGTAACGAATAGGCTCCAACGAGCGCCGCTGCCGCCCGCACGCTTGCGCGCACGGCGACGCTGTTCCGACCACATTGCCAAGATGATGCTGCGTCGAGATTTTTCCATCTCTTTGAAGCGCGGCAT
>JAICEJ010000709.1 GCA_025924215.1 Candidatus Binatia bacterium | reverse complement strand
TAATTCCACGGATGTAGCTCATGATGTTCGCTGGGACCTTCTACTGCCTTCGCGCATTAACACCTGGCGCTATCTGGACGAAGTCTTGAATCGAGTCATCGAACCGATCGAAGGAAAGCCTGATTTATCAAAGGAGGAGCTCTACTTTTACTCTCTGACCGCGTTTCATGAAGCCATGCACGCCGAAGCATTGGCGTGCACAAGGCAGACCCTTGGTTATCCCAAGCCGAGCTTCCTAACCGCCCCCCGTATAGATCAAAATCGATCTGATGATCTTTTCCCAGGAGATGCAGAAATTCCGGGCGGCGCATTCTTGGTCGGTGCGACGCCCGACGGGCCATTCGTATTCGACAACGAAAAATGGGCTCATGAGGTGGTTCTTCTGCCCTTCCGGATCTCGCGCGCGCCTGTGAGCAATAGAGAATTTCGAGAATTCGTCGAGGACGGCGGTTATGGCCAGCGAAACTGGTGGAGCGAAGAAGGCTGGCGGTGGCTAGAAACCGGCGGCGCGCCGCAGCTCGAGAATTCGTTTGCAAAATTCTTCAACAAGCCGCTCAAGCAGTCGAGCCAAGCTCTTGCCGGTAAAGAGAAACTTGAGCATCCCCTGTACTGGGACCGTGACCCTGATGGCCACTGGCAACAGCGGGTTTTTGATCGCTACGTTCCGCTGCATGACAATCTGCCGGTTGTGCATGTCAGTTGGTACGAAGCGGAAGCGTTTTGCGCTTGGGCCGGACGGCGTTTGCCGAGGGAAGCAGAATGGGAAACTGCCGCATCGGCAGAACCAGCTCCCGGCGGTCGCAGCTTGAGCAAGAAACGGCGTCACTTCCCCTGGGGAGATACGCAACCGACTAGTTCCGAGGCAAACCTTGACTGGCAGAACGGAATTGTTGAAATCAGCGCCCATCGATCAGGCGATAGTGCGTTCGGTTGTCGTCAGATGATCGGCAATGTCTGGGAATGGACCGCTGACAACTTCATGCCCTATCCAGGATTTATCGCGGATCCTTACAAGGAATACTCGAAGCCGTGGTTCGGCACCCATAAGGTTCTGCGCGGCGGCTGCTGGGCGACCTCTTCGCGGCTCATTCGCAACACCTGGAGAAACTTCTACACGCCGGATCGTCGCGATGTTTTCTCCGGCTTTCGAACATGCGCAAAGTGATGCTCCAACGTGAAAATCCAGCTCGTCACTCCGGCGCCGTTGCGTTTTAACAACGGCAACAAGATTACCGCCCTGCGGTGGGCGAAAATCCTTAGAACTCTCGGACACCGCGTAACGGTTTTGCAGCATTACGCAGATAAGCCCTGCGACGCGCTGATTGCACTTCATGCGAGACGGAGCTATCAGTCGATCCGGCGTTTTCGCAAACTTCATCCCGAATTACCCTTGATCGTCGTCCTAACCGGCACGGACCTCTATCGCGACATCCGCAGCCACCGCAGTGCTCAACGGTCGCTCACGCTGGCGACGCGGATTGTCGCGCTGCAGAAGATGGCATTGTCCGAATTATCCGAATCCCTGCATGCAAAAACTCGGGTGATCTATCAGTCCGCCGAGCGCTGTTTGAGCCGTAATTCAAAAAATCCGGGAGATGGATTCAAAGTCTCAGTTATCGGTCACCTGAGAAACGAGAAGGACCCGCTGCGAACCGCATTGGCGATCCGCCGTTTGCCGAAGCAATCGCGGATCGAGGTACAGCATATCGGCCGGGCTTTGGATAAAGACCTCGAGCGCCGGGCGCGAGCCGAAATGGCGAGAAACCCACGCTATCGGTGGATCGGAGAGTTGCCGCATAAAAGGACCCGGCAGATTTTAGCGCAAAGCGATGTAACGGTTATCACCTCGCGCCTGGAAGGAAGCTCGAATGTGTTATCCGAAGCGCTCGCCTGCGCCGTGCCGGTTATCGCTTCGAAAATACCCGGATTGATAGGATCCCTAGGAACCGATTACCCGGGCTACTTTGCCGCGGGCGACACGGCTTCACTGAGAGAAATTCTATTCCGAGCCGAAAGCGATCGGGCCTTTTACCGCTCGTTGCAATCAATTTGCAAGAGCTTGTCGCCGCTGGTGGCACCCAAGCGAGAGGTGGCTGCTTGGAAACAACTTCTAC
>JAICEJ010000708.1 GCA_025924215.1 Candidatus Binatia bacterium | reverse complement strand
TGCTCAAAAAGATCCAGATGCGAGGCGCGCGAAAAATCGACGAGCGGAGGCGTACTTACAGTACGTTGCAGCGAGGCGATTGAGCGGCAACGAAGCATATGGGATTTTTTCAGCAGCCTGCTCTAGTCAGTAAAGGAATGATATGAAAGCCGCAGAGCTGTTCGTAAAGTGTCTCGAGAATGAAGGCGTCGCAGTCGTTTTCGGCGTGCCCGGCGAAGAGAACGTCGATATTATGGATGCGCTGCTTGGAAGTCCGATCAAATTCATCACCACACGTCACGAGCAAGGCGCCGCGTTTATGGCCGATGTGTACGGCAGGCTTACCTGCAAAGCCGGCGTTTGTCTGTCCACCCTTGGGCCCGGGGCGACCAATCTGATCACCGGGGTCGCGGATGCGGATATGGACCGCGCGCCGGTGGTGGCCATCGCCGGACAAGGCGCGACTACGCGCATGCACAAGGAGAGTCATCAGATTCTCGATCTGGTGAATATGTTCGAGCCAATCACCAAATACGCCACGCAAATTCGTGAACCGGAGATCGTCAGCGAAATCGTGCGCAAGGCCTTCAAAGTCGCGCAGACCGAAAAGCCGGGCGCTTGTTTCATCGACTTTCCGGAAAACATCGCCGCCGCCGAAATTAACGGCAAGCATCCCATTGAAGTGCAAAAGGCATACACTTCCACTCCGCCTGATTTGAAGATTGCGCAAGCAGCCCATATCGTTTCGCAGGCCGAGTGCCCGATCATCCTGGCCGGCAACGGCGTGATCAGGGCCAGCGCATCGGATTCATTGATCGCTTTCGCTGAAAGGTTACAGATTCCGGTCGCCACCACGTTTATGGCCAAAGGCGCCATCCCCTTCTCCCATGAGTTGTCGTTGGGAACTGTCGGGCTAAAGGCGAGAGATTGGGTATCCTTCGGTTTTGAAAAAGCCGACGTAGTGATTTGTGTCGGCTACGACATGGTCGAATACCATCCCGAGCAGTGGAATCCGGACGGCAACAAAGCGATCGTCCATATCGACGTATCGCCCGCCGAAGTAGACGAGCACTACATCTTGAAAGTCGGCGTCTTGGGCGATCTGGGAGAAGCGCTACGCGCGATTTCTCGGCAGGCCAAAGCGCAAGCAGGGTACTCACTGAGGTCTTTGCGCGAAGTCATCGTCAATGAGATGGCGGAGTTTGCCGCTGACGACAGCTTCCCGATCAAGCCGCAGCGCATTGTCTCCGATTTGCGCCGTGCGCTTGCCGCCAAGGACATCGTCATTGCCGATGTCGGCGCGCACAAAATGTGGATGGGGCGGATGTATCAGGCGGAACGGCCAAACACATGCATCATCTCGAATGGCTTCGCTTCGATGGGCATCGCCGTGCCCGGAGCCGTGGCAGCCAAGTTCGCGTACCCGAATCGCAAAGTCGTGGCGGTCACTGGCGATGCCGGATTTATGATGAATTCTCAGGAAATCGAAACCGCGCTCCGGGTCGGCACGCCGATGGTCGTTTTGATCTGGAATGACTCGGAATACGGCCTGATCACCTGGCACCAGTTGCGCCGCTTCGGCCGGCCGAGTCACATCGAATTTAACAATCCGGATTTTGTCAAATACGCCGAAAGCTTTGGCGCCAAGGGATACCGGATCGAGCGCGCCGCCGATTTAGTGCCGACGCTCAAGCAGGCGCTGGCCGACGACACGGTCGCGATTATCGACTGTCCGGTGGACTACTCGGAGAACATGAAGCTGACAGAGAAGCTGTCGAGATTAAAATCGCCGATCTGAGAGTTCATTCATTCCATCGTTTCAATGGCTCCAAACGTCTAACCGGCTTGGCCAGCTTGGGAAATCAATTACCCAGCCCGCTACTTAGGCATCTCAGAGTTGTCGCGGCTTGCTTCATGGATGAAAATTGGAACCTAAGTCGCTAAGCGGTCGAAAACTCTTGTGCCGCCCTGCTGGCTCTCGTCGCGCAAGATATTTTTCTGCACCTTGGAGCTTGGCGTCTTCGGCAGCTCGCCTCGGTACTCGAGATAACGCGGCAACTTGTAAGCCGCTAGATGCGGTTTACAGAATTCCCAAATCTTTTCTGGAGGCACGCTTTCAGCCGTCGCCGGCGATTTG
>JAICEJ010000707.1 GCA_025924215.1 Candidatus Binatia bacterium | reverse complement strand
GTGTCTCGAGGATCGTCTTTAACGTCTACTTCGAGCCAGATGCGCCGGCCATCGCTGCGATCGAAATGAAGCGGAACCCGGCTCCGCTCTTGGGTCGGCTTTTCTGTTAGCAGCTTGAAGTTATAGCTATCTTCGGAGTTCAAGCCGAAGAGTTCCTGCCAAGCTAAGCCGAGACCGTCGCGGGCAAACAGATGCCGAGCCGCCGTGTTCATAAACACAACGCGGCCGTTTTCATCGGACATCACCGCGCCGATTAGGAGCGCATTGAGGATTGAGTCTAGATCATTGCGGCTTCTCTCAACTTGTGAAAGCAATTCTCTGAGTCGGTTCTCGGCGGACTTTCGCTCCGTGACATTTCTTTGAATCGATAGAAAGTGATGGATCTGTCCGTTGGAATTGCGAATCGGTGTTATATCCCATTCGACATAATACTCGCCGCCGTCCTTGCGGTAATTGATCGTCTCGCCGGAAAACGGTTCTCCACGACCAAGCGCCTCGCGCAGCTTTTGTAACATCGCGCGATCAGACTTCGGACCTTGAAGAATCCGCGGTGTTTTCTCGAGAACTTCTTCTTGACTGTATCCGGTCATTTCACTGAACGCCGGATTGACGAAAAGAATCTGCGGCCCTGGCGGGTCCAACCTCGCCGACGTGATCAGCACCGCCTCTTTGGCCTGCCCGACCGCGGTCTCGAGCAACTTCAGAAGCTGCTCCGGCTCGAGCAGAGGGTTTTCAAACACCAGATTGTCTCCTAGCGCCTTTTGATCTCGGTTGATTGACTTCTTAACGCGACGGTTGGGTAATCCTCCAACTAAAGTCTTCGATCTGCAACTGGGCACTAACTTCCGGGGGAATACATCTCGAACTTAGCTAATGGGATCTCGGGAGCAAAAAGTTGCAGGAAGGCTGATTGGTCTTAATCAGGAATTCGCGTTCCGGTCAAAGTAATGGGAAAGGCTAGTGCGGACTACCTTACATGCTACTTTGCTGGGCCGGACTGTCGGCTGATCAGCCGCCCGCAGTGATTGACACAGGCCGCACAAATGAGTATTACACGTCGAAGGAATGGCGAGCTGAGGCTCATATGGCCAGTCAATTCCGGAAGCGAGACATTTTAACGGGGGCTGAGTTCGAAGAAGCGCCGGGGATTACTTCATGCGAAGATTGTTTTTGGTCTTTCTTGTATTCGGCGCCCTTTTATTGCGCGCTAACGGGGTCTGGGGCCAAACGTCGGTTTCGGCAATGCCAGCCGGCGCGGTATCGTTTGAAGAGAATATCGCCGCCTTCGCGGCAGCGGACCGGGAGCAAGCCCCACCGACAGGGGGAATTCTATTCGTTGGCAGTTCGTCGATTAGACTGTGGAACGATCTCGAAAAGCAATTTGGGCCATCCATCGTCAAGCGTGCTGTGGGCGGCTCCAAGATGTCCGATTGCACGCGGTACCTAGATCGATTGGTATTCCCTTACAAGCCGCGCCAGGTAGTGGTTTACGCCGGCGATAACGATTTGGCCGAAGGGATCCCACCGGAGGACATCCTGATCAGCTTCCAGAAGTTTGTCGACGGGGTACAGAGAGAGCTCCCAACCACAAGGATTTCCTATATTTCAATCAAGCCAAGTCCGGCTCGAGCCCGGCTCATTCCCAAGATCCGGGAAACTAACCATTTGATCGAAAAATACACCTCCGAAAATCAGAAGCTCGACTTCATCGAGGTGTTCACGGCGATGCTCGATGCCGAGGGCCGTCCGCGCGCCGATCTCTTTCGCGCCGATGCGCTGCACCTGAACGAAGCCGGTTACACCCTATGGAGAAACATCATCGCGCAGCATGTGCGCTGAGCCCGACCGATTCATCCTTTTCCACGGCTCTCGTCGCTCTCGGATTGAAACTCGCGTAAAGGTCTGTCACAGCGAACGATCCCGAGCCACCAGACACACGAGTTCTCTTTTCACGCTCGGACCGCTTTAGCGGCGCTGGGTGTGAGATGCAGGCAGCTCTGGAGTTCTTCGCTCGTCAGCGGTTCCTTGAACATTTCATTGCGCATGTACACTCGTTGAAGGCTCACTGCACGCACGGCTTCTTTCATGCGAACGAGATCCTGTTTGCTCTGGACCACCCGT
>JAICEJ010000706.1 GCA_025924215.1 Candidatus Binatia bacterium | reverse complement strand
GAAACTCGCATTTGAAGATCGCATTCGTTATCTCGAAGACCCGAGTTTTGGCGATCCAAAAATCGCTATGCTGATTTCAAAAGACTACGCCGCCGCACGTCGTGAGCTCGCCAAAGACGTTCTGAAACGAAGCCCGCCGGCAGCGCCACATCAAAGTAGCGATACGACCTATCTCTGCGCCACCGACCGCGATGGCAATGCGATCTCTTTGATACAGAGCGTGTTCGCACCGTTTGGCTCGCGGGTGATTGCCGGGGACACCGGCGTGGTCATGAACAATCGGTTATGCAGTTTCGGGCTAGATCCGGCAAAAGCAAACTCACTCGAGCCGGGCAAAAGGCCGGCGCATACGCTCAATACCTATATGGTTTTTAAGGGCGGCGAGGTTTTCGCGGTGGGCGGTAGTCCCGGGGCCGACGAACAGCCGCAAACTAATTTTCAGATCATTCATGATTTAGTCGATCTTAAAATGGATCCACAAAGCGCCGTCGAAGCGCCGCGGTGGAGCCACCAGCCAGGCACGCCGCCGCGAGACCAGCTCCCCGAGTCGCTGCGGATGGAAGAAGGTTTCGACGCGCAAACTTTAGAAGATTTGCAAGCACGCGGGCACAAGGTGTCTGTCGTTGATCGCTGGTCGTTCGGCAGCGCGAAAATCATTGTTCGCGATGACGAAAATGGTTGCTGGCTGGGTGGCGCGGATCCACGCAGAGTGGCTTACGCCTTGGGCTGGTAGCCCTGCAACCGCCCAGAGGCGGAGTTTCGACGCTCTGCTTTAGTTTCGAATGCGCCACGAAGAAGTGCGCTTCATAGAAGAACCGCGAGATATTCAAATCATTTTAGCCTGGGCCATCTGAAAAGGCTCGTAACTAACCACAGAACTTAAGGCAACCTTGTGAAGTCTAGCCTGTTTACAGAAATTCAGTGCCCGGCAGGTTCATCGCCCGAAAAACGCCTCAAGGAGTTTCTTGAGCAAGCTGAGCTAGCGGACCATCTCGGCTTTACAACTTTCTGGATCGCCGAAATTCACTGCCAGCCGAAGTTTTCTCTACTTGCCGCGCCGTACGTCGTCTTAGGAGCGGCAGCTCAAAGAACCAAACGTTTGCGGCTCGGCGTCGCCGTCAATACCTTGCCGATTCATCATCCGGTACAGCTGGCGGAAGAGGCAGCGATGCTCGACATACTTTCTGGCGGTCGCATGGATTTCGCTGCCGGCGGCGGTCATCCGCACAGCCGCGCCTATGAGTGCTTTGGCGCAGACCACAAAGTAACACACGATCTTATGGTGGAGGCTCTGCAAATCATTCGTCGGGCCTGGTCTGAAGAGATTCTGACCTTCGATGGAAAATTCTTCCAGATTCCTGAAGTCGTGGTCAACCCCAAACCGGTCCAAAGGCCGCTGCCGCCATTTTACATGGCGACGAGTTCTCTTGAGGGAGTCGCAGTGGGAGCCCGTCTGGGGATCAATTTGCTCCTGCCGATTCACACCCGTACGCCGGAGCAAGTGATCGAATATTCCCGGGCTTATTGGCAGGGACTGGAAACCTATCGCCATGATCCAACCTCAAGGGAATTGGGTCTTTTAGTGCCGATGCACCTAGCGTCGAGTACCGACCAGGCGAGATCCCGCTCCGAAGCCGGCATCATGAGTTACTTCAAAACCATCGCCGATATGCGCAGTGATTATGTTGAGTGGTTGACTCGGCGCGGCGATGAATTACCCGTCCGGCTGAGAACCGCTGCCGGGGCTTCGGTGAGTTTCGTTGACATCTGCGCGCGCCATGCGGTGATTGCGGATTCCGAATCTGCCCTGCAGAGGCTCAAAGGTTTAACTGCCGATACCGGAGCGACTAACCTTCTCACGTGGTTCAACATCGGCAATGTGCCGCACGTACTGGTTCAAGAATCGATGCAGCAATTCGCGGCTGAAGTCATGCCGCATCTGTGATTGTCAGCGGAGGATCGATATGGAAAGTCTAACAGAGCAGAAATGCGAAGCGTGTCGCGTCGGCGCGCCACCTGTCACGGCCGGTGAGATACAAGAGCTCCAGCCCAGAGTGCCTGATTGGCAAATCATCACTGAAGACAATATTCCCAAGTTGGACCGGCAGTTCAAATTCAAGAATTTCAAAGACGCGT
>JAICEJ010000705.1 GCA_025924215.1 Candidatus Binatia bacterium | reverse complement strand
TTCGTCGAGCTTGACCGCGCGTTTAACCCCGGCGACTTCACGGGATTCCTGTATCACGGATTCCATGGTCTCGCGATCTAGCAGCCCATCCGGCGCCAATGCGCCGGCCGACATCAGCTCGTGAACTTTCGCCGCATTGTCCGCTGAGATCTTGGTCCATGCAGAACTGTACTTGATCGCTTCGTCGCGCTGTGCCAGGTAGGCACGGATACCTTTCAGCGTAGCGCGTACGGCTCGGAACACGTCATCAGGCCGTTTCTCCAACTGTTCTTGCGTCACCGAGAGCGACCCAGCGAAGCCTTTCATAAACCTGCCCGCCTTCGCCACGGAATGGTAACCGCGGTCGGCCAGCAGAGCGGTGCCGTCAAAGTTCGCCACTACCCCGTGAACAATCCCGGCCAGGAGCGCTTGATGACGCACTGCCGGCGTTCCCATGTTGAGTAACGTGACATCCCGATCCGGCTCCATGCCATGCGCCTGCAAAATCGATCGCACGACGAAGAAAGTCACGCTGCCGCGATCTGCCACCGCAATTTTTTTGCCGCGCAGATCTTCGACCCGTCTGATCTCCGGCGGCACAACCAGATCGTACGGAAGTTCGCGGATAAAACCCATCACCACCCGCACCTTCGCGCCTTGCAAGTTGGCCAGCACAGTGCCCGCGGCAGTGACACCGACTTCGCCGGCGAGTAACGTCTTTACCGCGAGTCCGGCTGCCATTGGGATCAGCTCGACTTCATAGCCTTCGGCTCGGAAATAACCTTTCTTCTGCGCCATTATCAAAGGATAAGACGATGAGCCGACGCCGGGAATGCTGATGCGCAAGCGCGTGGGCTCAGCGGCACTCCCGGCAAAAGCCTCTCGGACTGCGCTACCGAATAGCAGCATCACGACCGAGAGAAACATCGCTTTTCTTGGTTTTCGCTTATATGCTGATTTACGAACGTCTGTTGCCATCGTGCCGACTCCCTAGTGACTCGCTGCGCGAATTTCTATTACTCCTGGTTCGCTCATGTCAAGGTAATGGTTGACAGCGCCTCCGCGCTAGTTGTAGTTGGAAATAACCGAAACGGCGTCATTTTGAAGTGGGGAAGACCAATGAAGAATGGATTCAAGATCATCGACTCCGACATGCATATCATGGAACCGCTGGATCTTTGGGAAAAATACATCGACCCGCGCTTCAAAGAGCGCGCGCCCCGGCCGGTGCGCGTACCTACGCGCGGCGATTTAAACCTGCTGATGGTGGACGGTAAAGAACCGCGCCAAAATAGTCCGACCTTGGCCCACGACGTGCGCATGATCAGCGGCAGGCGAAATAACACCCGCGGCGATGTCATCGACTTCGCGCGCAAGCAAAATTTCAACGCCAAGTCGCAGCTCGAAGCGATGGATATCGAAGGCATCGACGTGGCCGTGCTCTTCCCCACCGCCTGTCTGCACATCATGACGATGCCGGACATGGACCCGCTGCTCGCCGAAGCGATCTGCCGCGCTTACAACGACTGGCTCCACGACTTTTGCCAGGAAAATCCCAAGCGTCTTTTCGGCGCCGCGCTGCTACCGCCGCACGATGTTTCGCTTGCCGTGCGCGAAGCACGCCGCGCTAGAGAGAAGCTCGGATTCGTAACTGCGTTCCTGCGCGCCACGCCGTTGCCGGGACAAACTTGGTTCAGCGTCTACTGGGAGCCTTTATGGGCGGAATTGGAAGAGACAGCCATGACCGTCGGCTTTCACGAATGCACCAACTCAGGACACTACCCACATCTTGACCGGTTCGGCGTAGGCAACCGCTTGCTGCGTCACATCTGTACCCATGTCACCGGGCAGATGGTGACCATGGTCGATATCATCGTCGGCGGTGTGTTGGAACGGTTTGCGCGGCTGAAAGTCGCTTTCTTGGAATGCAACTGCGGCTGGGCGCCTTCATGGCTGCAGCGCATGGACCGGCACTGGCAACAGCTCGGTAAGCATGACGCACCGCTGCTGACGATGAAGCCTAGTGAATATTTCCAACGCCAGTGCGTAATCGGCTGCGAGGGCGACGAAGCGGATATCGGCAACGTCTGCCAGTTGATCGGCGACGACAATCTGGTTTTCTCCAGCGACTATCCGCACAGCGACTCGGACTTCCCCAAAGCCACCCAGGAGTTTTTTCATCAGGAGATGCCGGCGGACAGTCGCA
>JAICEJ010000704.1 GCA_025924215.1 Candidatus Binatia bacterium | reverse complement strand
CGGACGTGAAGATCGGTCTTGGAGATCAGGCTCAACAGATGATCTGTCAGCTCGGCGGCGAGAAAATGGGCCTGCTCAGGATCCGCCGAACGATAGTGCCATGCCGCGGAATTCTCCTTTTCCTCGACAAAAGCGCCGGGCAATCGGTCTGCGTAGATCTCCAGTATCGGCAGTAGCTGGCGCATCCATGCCACTGAGAATGGTTTGAAAAGCTGCCATGTCTCGGCCGCTTTCCTGAACCATGCGCCATGCTCGGCGACCAGGCCGACCCTGAGGTCGCCGAACCACTGCTGCAGAGTCTGGCGGTCGCGTCCGCTTGTGATGATCACGTCATTAGCCGGGTCGGCGGCTAAAGACCGTACTAACGCGAGCCTGCTCTCATCCGGTTTCGCCATTTCCGGCGATTTGACCAACGGGGTCAGGGTACCGTCATAATCGAGAAACAACGCTCTCCGGCAACTCTTTCTATACTGTTCGACAACCGCCCGCCGCGCCTGTGGCGAAAGCAGTTTGGCTTCGGTCCGATCTTGGACTTCGCGTAAGGCGACAAGGTTGTTGAGAAAGTCATTCGCCCAGCGCGTGACATGGTAGCGTTTCAAGCGCCGCTGCATAATCTTGTTGCGCCGTTTTTGCTCCTCCAGCGGTGTTTCCAACGCTTCCTTAAGGGCACTGGCGATTTCCGACCGGTTATTTGGATTGATGATGATTGCTTCGGGCAACTCTTTGGCCGAACCTGCCATCTCGCTAAGGATCAAGACCCCGGTGCCGTCGGTCCGTGTAGCCACATATTCCTTAGCAACTAGATTCATTCCGTCACGCAGTGGTGTAACTAGGCAGACATCGCTCACCGAGTAGAACGCAGCCAGTGACGAAAACGGGACATGGCGGTACTGATACACCACCGGTGTCCAACCGACTCGTCCAAAATGTCCATTGATTTTGCCGACCCGTTCCTCAACTTGTCGCTTCATCCGGTCGTATTGCACGACGCCGATGCGCGAAGGCACGACAATCATCAGCAGGACGACCTTGCCGTGAAACTGAGGATTGCTCTCTAGGAAAAGCTCATATCCTTCGAGGCGGTTCAAAATCCCCTTGGAGTAATCGAGCCGATCGACCGACAAGACCATCTTGAACTCGGAAAGCGTGCTGCGCAGGGCCTGTGCTTCCTGCTGCGTATCAGGCTCGGCGGGCGCGCCGGAATATTTTTCAAAATCGATCCCCATCGGGAAGGTGTCGATCTTGACGAGGTGATCGGGTGTCAAGAGTTGCGCCATCTGATGCTCGTAGCCCAAGATGCGCAGAACGCACTGGAGAAAATGGTGCGTGTACTCGTAAGTATGAAATCCAATCAAGTCAGCGCCCAACAAGCCTTCCAGAATCTCGCGACGCCATTCTCCCGGGAGAAGACGAAACACCTCGAATGAAGGGAATGGGATATGCAAGAAAAAGCCTACGGAAGCTTGAGGCCGCCGCGCTTTGATCAGCCGCGGCAACAGCATCAGGTGATAATCATGAATCCACAAGATGTCATTGGGTCTGACGACGTCTACCAGCGCGTCGCAGAAGATTTGATTGATCTGTTTGTACTCCGCCCAGTAATTGGACTGATATTCCGTGAAAGTAGGAAAGTAGTGAAACAGCGGCCAAATGGTCGAGTTGCAAAATCCGAGATAGAACTTCTCCATCTGTTCTTCGCTGAGAAACACCGGGTAGGACTGAAAGGAACTCAGCGACTCGCGGATCAGCTGTCCCTGGAGAGAGACCTCGACCGTGCTTCCCGGCCAGCCGACCCAAAGATGTTCCATACTCAAAGCCGGCGTTCGTCTGCGGGACTGCATGAATGACGCCAATCCCGTGACCAGGCCACCGGCGCTTTCATGGAAAGTTATCTTTCCGTGCTCGACCTTGACATTGAAGGGCAAGCGATTCGAGACGATAACTAGTCGTCGTTCGGACAATGCCGAGTGTATCAAACTCATTTGTGGCTTGTTTTGAATCACCCGTGACTCATGCCTTGGGCCAGTGAGGTTGCTGAATGAGCTGCGCGCAAGTTTGCTCTAGAACAATATCACTTCAGCGGCGCTTGTCACGCACATAACCGCATAATCTTCTGCTCGATCTTTAAGTAAGGGCCCGAACCACCTTCAATCGTGTAACTATTGTGAGTCGCGCCCGAGAGTATGGCCAACTCCGTTTTCTAATCGCAAAAAAACGACTG
>JAICEJ010000703.1 GCA_025924215.1 Candidatus Binatia bacterium | reverse complement strand
TTCTATACCTGCCCCGGTGAGCACGTCCAGACTATCGTAGATCATGTGATCGGAGTTGAATCGGATGTAACACATCCGTGAGCCGAAGTTCAATTCTCGATGTTGCGCCCAAGTCTTAAAGTTTTGCGCGTTGTCGGACGCTGCGGCTCAAGGTGAATACCGCGATACGGCGACGCTAGCATAACTCAACCTGACTAGCAGACGCAGGTTCAAAGATCGTCACTTAAGATAAGACCTCACAGCATAAGCCGGGCTGGCGCCGCACAAACTTTTTCCACGCGTGCAGAAGCAACTATCTGCGGCGTTGCGCCGTGGCCGGCTGATACTCGCCTAGGGTGACCTCCACCTCTTGCTCGCGACCCTCCCGCGCTGTCGTGAGTTTTACCGCGATTCCCGGTGGCGTGCTCGCAACCTGATTTCGTAGGGTATTTCCATCTGTCACAGGCGTTCCGTTAAAGGCTAAGATGACATCGCCTTCGCGAATTCCCGCCCGCGCCGCTGGGCTGTTAGGACTCACGGCACCGACCATCACGCCCCGAACTTCCTTCATACCGAGCTTAGAGGCTAACTCCGGGGTCACCGGTTCAATCGCGACACCGAGCTGACCGCGGCGAACCTTTCCGGTCTTGATCAACTGCTCGGAGACGTTGCGGGCCATATTTGACGGAATGGCAAAGCCGATACCGATGTTGCCGCCTGAAGGTGACAAAATTTGCGAATTGATGCCGACCAACTCGCCCCGGGTGTTGATCAGTGCCCCACCCGAATTACCCTGGTTGATCGGCGCATCGGTTTGCAAGAAATCTTCGAAACTGCCGTCGCTCAGACCAGTGGAGCGTCCTTTGGCGCTGATAATTCCCGCCGTAACCGTTTGACCTACGCCGAGCGGATTGCCGATGGCGAGAGCGACATCGCCGACACGCACGCGATCCGAATCAGCTAGCGGCAAAACAGCCAGATCTTTGCCATCGACTTTCAAAACGGCGAGATCACTCGGCGGATCGGAGCCGACAACTTTCGCACTAAATAAGCGATGGTTGGTGAGCTCGACCTGAATTTCCTGAGCGCCGTCGACGACGTGATGGTTTGTCAGTATGGTGCCGTCCGGTGATACGATGACTCCCGAGCCCAACCCCATCTGTACTCTCGGAGGGGTGTCGGCGGCTCCGGGAAAAATGCCGCCAAAAAAATCACGAAATCGCGGATCGTTAAAAAACGGGTGCTGTTGCGGCGCGCGCGCGCGTTTGGCGGCGCGAATGGTGACAACGGCGGGACCGGCGCGCTCGACCACATCGGCGTACGATCCCGGCCCAGCGGCAGGCGGCGGTCGCTCAGCAGAGACCGTTTTCTTTTCCTCAACCGCCGGCGGCGAGGCCGCTGGCGGCGTCGGCGCGTTAGCTTCCTGTTTTTCGCAAGCGGACAAGAAACAAGCAAGTAGGCTAATTAGCAAAACTGGTTTCATGATTTCTCCAAATTCGTCCGCGGCAAGGTTTCGTTACTTAGTCATGCCCGGCGACTGCCTCTAACAAGCGCCAGCAGAGCGGCGGCAATCGTCAGCCCCGCTAAGCCGAAGCTGGTCTTATGCTTGGCGAGCTGAAACTGCCAACTTGAAGAGCGGGAGCGAGCATCGAAATCTCCGTGCGCACCATGATCGCCGGCAACGGGTTCCCACAAATTATCGACGCGACCCGCTTCGACCGGCTCGTCGGTTTGTTGCGCTTCGTAGCCCTGCCGTGACAGATACCAGTCGGCCAGGCGTGGCGCAATCTTATTGCCAACGATGGCTTTCACCGCTGGCCAGCCGACGTAAAGCTCGGGACGATCATGAAGCGCTGCCCAGACGATCGCATCAGCGGCAACTTCAGGCTGAAAAATCGGCGGCACGGGTTGCGGTTTGCGCGGCAGCCGGCTTTTAACCCACGAGAACTGCGGCGTGTTGAGCGCCGGCAACTGAACCATGGTCACGCGAACACGGCTTTGATCGTGCAGTAACTCGCAACGCAACGAATCGACGAATCCCTGCAGAGCGTGCTTGGCGCCACAATAAGCTGCCTGCAGCGGGATACCGCGATATGCCAGAGCGGAACCGACTTCGACGATGACGCCGCGGTCGCGCGGCAACATGCGCCGCAGCGCCGCTAACGTTCCATACACAGCGCCAAGATAGGTAACATCCGTGACCCGTTTAAATTCTTCCGGAGTCATTTCTTTGATCGGCGAAAAAACCGACACCATGGCGTTGTTGATCCAGATATCGAT
>JAICEJ010000702.1 GCA_025924215.1 Candidatus Binatia bacterium | reverse complement strand
CCCAGAAAAATACGCAGGCCCCAATAAATCCGGATGGCACGAATGCCCCGATACCCCGCCTGATGCAATTGCACGCCTGCTTTTGAAAGCTTGTCCGGTATCTCCTTGCTGCCGAAGAAGAAGTCGGCTACGCGCTCCCAAAAAGTTTCTTCCTCATTATCGTATAATCGAACAGGCGCGGCTGATGTTCTCGATCCCGAGATAGTTTCCAGCCGCCGTTGAATCATATCCTCTG
Source organism: Candidatus Binatia bacterium (assembly GCA_025924215.1). Taxonomy (GTDB): domain Bacteria; phylum Desulfobacterota; class Binatia; order UBA9968; family UBA9968; genus WHTF01. Next base: position 2,039 of record JAICEJ010000702.1, on the reverse strand, counting down.
CTATAGGCGCTCTGGGCGCCAAAACCACATACATGATTGCGCCGACAACTCCAAATACTGCAATGGCAATTAGTGTTTCCATAGGATCCGTCAGATATGAATCTTTATAAACTTCCGAAAGACAAAGATGCCGATAACCTCGAGAACCAAAGCCGTCGCTAGCATTGCGCGACCTGCGGGATGCACCATCATTTCGTTCATCATCACTGGCTCACGAATGAACATGAACACAGCCAAAAAGGGTGGTATTGAACTTACCGTCCAGGCACTCATCCGATTTTGCGCCGTCAAGCTCTTGATTAATCGTTCTATCCGGAAACGGTCGCGAATGATACTTGCCAATTTCATGAGGAGCTCTGAGAGACTGCCGCCGATCTCACGCTGAACCAGCAACGCGGTATTGAACAGCCGCACCTCAGGGAGAGACATGCGTTGTTCGAATTTTCTCAATGCGTCGTTAAGAGGCAACCCTAGGTTCACCTCCTCGATAAAAACAGAGAATTCAGTGCCGATCGGATCCGGCATTTCTTTAGCGACATAAACCATTGCTTGTGTTAGTCCCTGACCGGCCTGAAGACTTTGGCTAATCATCTCGAGCCCATCGGGCATTTGTTCGAGAAACTTACGTAAACGTTTCCAGATCACATATTTTAAATAAACAGACGGAATCACCAACGCGATACTTGCAAATAGCAGCGCCATCCAAGTTGGCTTTCCCACGATCATCAACATGAAGAACGTCACGAGACATGCTCCGCCGGAGCACAAGAGGAAAACACTGGGGCTCATGTCAACGTTGGCTCTTTCAAGATGCAACCCGATTTTCTGCACGAGCGGAATATTACAAAGTAGGTTATTTAGCCAAGGATTATTGCTGTAGACCGGTGCTTTGAGGAGGCTTTGAAGCTCCGATCTTGAAGCATGCGTCATGTGACCGATGGTTGTGAGCCGCCGTTTGATCCTGGCTTGTGCAGTATCTTTGACTGCCATCGGTAGCATGAAAATTATAACAACCAGCGACATCGCTGATAGGAAGACGAAGATAGCAATGAGGAATAAACTCATAGTGCTCTTTTCCTTGCTCCTAACGGAACCGGCATGAAATGGGTATTAGGAATTCTAAACCCATGCCGTTCGAGCCGATCCATGAAGGAGGGCATGACCCCCGTAGCTACAAACTCCCCAATCACCTTGCCATTTTCCACACCGCGCTGGTCGAATTTGAAAATAGTTTGTGTGGTAATAGTCGAGCCTTCCATGCCCGTCACTTCGGCGAACTCGACCACTTTTCTGCTGCCATCGCTTAAACGCGTGAGCTGGACAATGACATCTAGCGCTGATGCCACTTGCTCGCGCAGAGCGCGTTCCGGGAGATTGATGCCGGCCATAAGCATCATCGTCTCCAAACGAGATAACGCATCCCGGGCGCTGTTCGCGTGAACGGTGCTTATGGATCCGTCATGACCCGTATTCATCGCTTGCATCATATCCAAGGCTTCGCCGCCACGGACCTCACCAATAACGATCCGATCCGGGCGCATACGGAGTGCGTTGCGGACCAGATCACGCGCGGTCACCGCGCCTTGTCCTTCAATATTGGGCGGGCGTGTTTCGAGCCGCACGATGTGATCTTGCTGAAGCTTTAATTCAGCCGAATCTTCTATGGTAACTATTCGTTCGTTGTCGGGAATAAAATTAGAGAGACAATTTAACAGGGTTGTTTTTCCTGCGCCCGTACCTCCCGATACGAGCATGTTCAACCGTGATTTGACACAAGCCGCGGCCACCTCGGCAATTTGAGGAGGAATCGAATTAAACTGAATCAGGTCATTCACGGTGAGACGTTCGGCACCAAACCGCCGAATTGATAGGACCGGTCCATCTAGAGCGAGCGGAGGGATGATCGCATTGACGCGCGACCCATCCGCGAGACGAGCATCGACCATCGGAGAGCTTTCGTCTACCCTTCTCCCAACTCGGGTAACAATTCTTTCGATGATCTGCATCAGATGGGAGTCGTCACGGAATCTAACGTCGGT
>JAICEJ010000701.1 GCA_025924215.1 Candidatus Binatia bacterium | reverse complement strand
GCCGATCTCGAGTATGAAGCCTGCTTGCAGGAAATCGCCGGGCGAAGCTCCGACTACGATGAAGGCGTACGCGCGTTCTTAGAGAAACGCGCGCCGACGTTTACGGGAAAATAAATCTTTTGTGTGGCCGTGTGAGCGGTTCCAAGCCGCACCAGAATTATCAAAGCGTATGACCAATCCAACAGAAAAGATCGCCGTGCTCGGCGCCGGGACTATGGGGGCCGGGATCGCACAGGTCGCGGCGCAAGCAGGATTCGACACTCTACTGTATGACATCAAACAGGAGTTCATCGAAACCGGCCTGGGTCGTATTCGCGGCTTTTTAAAGGGTAGCCGCGAGCGCGGAAAAATTTCTGCGGAGCAGGAGCAGCAGATTCTCGATCGTTTGCGCAGCACTACTCAGCTTGAGCACTGTCAAGAAGCCGCGCTGGTGATTGAGGCCGCGCCGGAAAAATTGGAACTCAAGCGCGATATATTTAAACAGCTCGATTCGATTTGCGGCCCGGAAACGCTCCTGGCAAGCAACACATCTTCGTTTAATGTCACCGCTATTGCGGCAAACACGCAGCATCAGGAGCGAGTGCTGGGTCTGCACTTTTTTAATCCGCCAGCGCTCATGGCATTGGTCGAAGTCGTGCAAGGGGATCGGACCAGCCCGGCTGTCATAGACAAGGCCACGGATTTAATGCGCCGCATGGGCAAGACGCCCGCGCGCGCGAAAGACACGCCGGGCTTCATCGTCAATCGCATCGCCCGTCCATTTTACAACGAAGCATTGCGTGTCCTTGGCGATGGTGATGCCTCGGTCGAGACTATCGATCGCGTGATGAAGGAGGCGGGCAATTTCCGCATGGGGCCTTTCGAGCTGATGGATTTGATCGGCAATGACATCAACTTTGCCGCCACTGACTCGCTCTATCAATCATTTTTCCACGATCCTAGATTTCGTCCGAGCCCAATCCAGCAGCGCATGGTGATGGGCGGCAACTTGGGCCGTAAAACCGGCCGCGGGTTCTATGTCTACGACAAAAAGTAGCTTGGCGATCCTCGGCACCAACCGGCTGGCGCAGGACTGGATTGCGCTCAGCAAGGTTAAGGGTCTGGACGCGGAGTTAGTGAGCGATGCCGCACACATCCAGGCCAACGCATCGCTGGTGATCGATACTTCAGCCGGCGATGAGTCAATGAAAAGACTTATCCTACAAAAGCTCGACAGCGAGCTAGCGCCGTCTGCGGTGATCATCACGTCGTGCCTGGTCGGCTCAACCACTTGGATGGCCTCTTGGACGAAGCGGCCCGAGCGAATAGTCGGCTTTGCCACTTTCTATCCGCTTGCCGACAGGAAGATCATAGAGATAGCGGCGGGACTTCGGACCTCTGACAGCTCACTGCAGCAAGCGCAAGATCATTTTAAATCGCTGGGCAAGGAATCCGTGAAGGTGAAAGATGCCGCCGGGCTGACTTTTCCCCGGATTCTGAGTTTGATTATCAATGAAGCTGCGCGCAGCCTCGAAGAAGGCGTGGCTAAAGCCGATGAAATCGACATTGCGATGCGCCTGGGTGTAAATTATCCGATGGGGCCGTTGCGTTGGGCGGATCAGATCGGTTTAGACGAAGTGCTAGCTGTGCTCGAAGGTCTCGAGCGTGAAACTGGCGACGACCGGTATCGCCCCGCGCCGCTTATTAAAAAGCTTGTTGTGGCCGGCTTCCTCGGCGAAACCACGGGTAGAGGGTTCTACTCTTATGAAGAGCAGGTGAAATCATCAAAGAATTCGTAATTACATGCCGTGCACACGGCCATCGGGTCGTCATACCGGCATCCTGTAATGAAAATCGGGTGAAATTATGAAAGAAGCCGTAATTGTCGAGGCCGTGCGCACGCCCATGGGGCGACACAGCGGCATCCTTAAAGACATCCGTACCGATGATCTCGGCGCCTACATCATCGCCAAGCTCGTCGAAAGAACCGGCGTCAACAAGGAAGAAATCGAAGATGTTTACTTCGGCTGCACCAATCAAGCGGGAGAGGATTCGCGCAATGTCGCCCGCAATGCTTCACTCTTAGCCGGCCTCCCCTATAGCATCCCCGGCGCAACGGTCAACCGTTTGTGCGGCTCGGGCCTGGAAGCGATCAACCAAGCGGGCCGTGCCGCCGAAACCGATCATGGAGACTTGTTCGTCGCCGGCGGTGTCGAAAGCATGACCCGCGGCCCCTGGGTCATGGGAAAGCCCACCACTTCTTTTCAACGCGGCGATGTGACTCTGTATGATAGCTC
>JAICEJ010000700.1 GCA_025924215.1 Candidatus Binatia bacterium | reverse complement strand
ATCCGCACGCGACACACGACATGACGGGGCAGAAGGCGTCCATGAACCGGGAGGAAGAGGAGCATAATGCTACAGATTGAACGATGAGTTTCACTGCGCGCAACGTCTCCCCCGCGGGCAGACGATACAAGGGTGCTCACCCGCTGGGTGGGCCGCGGTACGGTCCCAAAAATACACATGAGAGATGCCTGAAGAATCGCGGGGGGGGAGCCGCACTGTCAAGGCAAGCGAGGGACCTTTGAGACTATTTGACCGCAAGCAGGCTTTCGACTGAGATGTCTTCGTCCACTGATTCCCAGTGAATGCCGATCCCGCCTCCGATCAGGCGCCAATTACGCCGTTGTTCAGGTGTGGCATTCAGTAATCGCGGAAACCACGCCAAGGGCGATGATATTTCGCGCCCGTCCGCTAAAACAATGCGCAGCATCGTGTCGGTGAATCCCACTTCAACCGCGAGGGGCTCAAATTTTATGGCCAAAAAACTCATGCCATCGCTCTGCCAATAACTGTTTGTTATTCTGGACGATCTGTAGGATATCCGTCAACTCGCTACTGCGAAATCCCTTTGCACGTGCAATGGATATGGGCTCTAACCATAGCTTTGCATATCGTTCAGCCTGTTCGACATGAATGTGCGGGGGCTCTTTACCTTCCAAGCTGAAAAAGAAGAATTTATTCAGTGACTCACATGGACGCTTGCAACGCCTGCGCTCAGACTCTAAATGAGTTGGCACGGTGCTACCGCTTTCATCGCACAAAATCAAACAGACATACGCGGAAATGGTTGTATTTATGCAGGGTTGAGAGAGGACTTCGAGCAGCTCTTAATCGCCGATTTAGTGGTGGAGGGATCGCTCGACAGCAGCTTGCCGACAGCCGAGAAGGATGCGACGGGACTCCGTCTTGACTGCTGTGCGCAGACTCTCAGGCCCGACAATGTGAACTCCGCTGCCGAAGCTGAGCACCCAGCCGACGACTTCGCGGCTGTCGGCGACAGTGAGGGTCATGAGCATCCCGCCGCTCTTGAGCAGCGTGATTTTCTGTGTGGGATGCCAGATCCGATCCTTGGCCCAGGCCGCTGTGGCTTTATCGAAACGCAGTTCCACTTCGATGGGCCGTCCGCGCATGACGGTCAGCGCATCCTGAACAAACGCTTCCAAATCGAACCCGAGCGGCATCTGATACGGATGGTCCGTGATCGTCACCGCATGCATGCGCTCAACGGCGAACATCCGGGGTTCCTTTCGCAGATGGCAGTAGCCGACGAGATAGAGGCCGCCCGACGCATACCAGAGGCGATAGGGATCCACTTCGCGGCGGGTCATCCGGAGGCGCGAGGCGGAGTAATACCGCATCTGGACCGTCCGTTTCTTCGCGATGGCCTCGGTGAGCCGATCGATGGTTTGCCGATGCTCCCGATACGTTTTGTGCGGCCCGATCCCAACGGCGAACACATTCTGGATCTGTTGCACGTAATCGATCGAAGCCGCCGGCAAGAGTCGAGAAGCCTTCGCCATCGCCGAATCCAGCGCGGTCTGGATTTCTGTGCCTGCCAGGGGTCGCAAAAGAGACCGGCTGATCACGAGCGCCATCAGTTCCGTCGGCGAAAACGACATGGCCGGAATCTGGCGGAACCCGTCCATCAAGCGCCACCGCACCCGCCCCTCGATTCGTTCATTGATCAAAGGAAAGCCCGCTGCTTCGAGGGCTTCCAGATCCCGACGCACGGTCCGGCCATGTTTGGGATAATCGGAAGGCAGCCGCTCGACAATTTCATCGAGCGTGAAGCCCCGCGACGACTCGAGCAATTGAAGCAGGGTCCATTGCCGGATGAGCTGGTCGTTGCGCGGCATAAGTGTCTGTCACACTTACCCCCCTGGGATACCAAATGCAATCATTCTGAAGGTGGGGCGAATGAAACAAAGGCGGGGAAATTCCGTATTTCTCAGCTCAAAACGCAGGCAGAGTTCAGATGCACAAAGTGTTCATACGCAGGGTCGTTAGCTCACTTTCTTCATCTCATTCATCAAGAGATCGTTAATAAGCGATTGATAGGGAACATGCCGCTTCGCTGCGACCGTCTTCAGCCATCGAAGCACCGTTGGATCCAGACGGATGGCGATCAACTTCCGCGGCTCCTCTCCTAAGGGAGGGCGTCCAATCCGGCGCATGGAGGCAAGCTGGGCATGGGAGAGCGCCGGAATGTCCGAGTAATCAATCTTCCTCCGCTTGGTAGCGCCTTTTTTCTTGTCTGTTCGCCAGCCGCGCACTGATGATTCTGATATTCTTTTCATGCTCATGACTCCT
>JAICEJ010000699.1 GCA_025924215.1 Candidatus Binatia bacterium | reverse complement strand
ATCCGTATCACGTATGCCGGTCAACTTAGGCGCAAGATCAGAGATGACGCTGTCGGCAGGACGCCCTAAGTATTCCATGATCCGCTGCTCTGTTTCCATCGCCGTAATGTCACCTTGTACGACGATGATGTTCTTCTGGTGAAACGCCTCGATCGGCTGAATATCCACACCAAGGACTTTACCGCTCGGACCGACAAGCTTTGCCGCCACTTGCATCCAGCCGCCCGGCGCCGCGCCCAAATCCACAATTAACTGACCCGTTCTAAAGATGCGAAAACGCTCCTGCAGCTCAAGCAGTTTATAAGCCGCGCGAGAGCGGTAGCCTTGTTGTTTGGCCTTCTTATAGTAGGTGTCGCGGAGCTTGTAACTCATTTAACCAGAGTGCTGATACCAAAAAAAAGGCCCAGCTTGCGGCTGGGCCTTCTGCGATTGAAGTTTATCTTATTTCCCTCTGACCTCGAACTCTACTCGTCGATTTACCGCACGCGCCCATGCCGTCGATTGGTTGATCAAAGGCTTCTCCTCTCCTTGAGTCACTGTCGAAATTCTCGCTTGATCAACTCCCAAAGCGGTTAACTCTGTCATGACACGCTGCGCCCGGCGCAGTCCGAGGTTTTTGTTGTATTCCGCACTACCGACCTCATCGGTATGCCCCTCGATGACCACGGAGATATCGCCTTTTGCCTTGAGTTTCTCCGCCGCAAGATAAACGTTGCCTTTTCCCCAGTCCGTGAGCTCTGCCGAATCGAACTGAAAAGCGATTCCCGGAAACACGAACTTCTCCACTTCGACCACTTTGTGAACGTCCCTATAGACGATCGTTTCCTTGGGGACCTCGACGATTTTGACGATCTCACGCACAGGTTCCTGAGTGACGGCTGCAACCGGGGGAGGCGGTGCTGGTTTGACCGGTGCGCGTCGAGGCATTCCGTAATCTCGATTGGGCTGTGGCTCGGCCAGAACCGGAGGATGCGGTCGATGGCCGAAGATTTCCTCCATTGGCTCATTCGCGCTAACGAGAAAATGAAAAGGCCGAAAAACTACTTGTTCGACCAACCATGCAGCCGGGTGAAGCAAATATGCGACGATTCTCAATGGATGAGACTGGCTGTCATCGTACTCATCCGGGGCAGCGGAAGCGGGTTTCAGTCCCAGCGCAAACCAAACGGCAAAAGCCGCGGCGATCACTCGTGGGTGTCTCATAGAAGCCCTCCTTAGGAGCTCGAAACGTAAGTCTAGGTTGCGGTGTTTTCTTTGTCAAACCAGATTTGTCGAGATGTATACTTCTATCCCATTGGTTACACAGGTGACTGACTCGCCTTTTGTCAGATTCGACGGTATACGGATGACATGGGGTTAAATAAAGAAAAGAAATCGCGGGTAACCTCCATTACCATTGAGCATCCGCCCGTAAACGTCCTCGGTATCGAGTTGTTGCGAGAGCTAGACCAAGAACTATCGGCATGCGCTGCGGATAACACAACCGACGTCGTGGTCCTGCGAGGCGCCGGCACACGCGCCTTTTCTGCCGGCGTGGATGTTCGCGACCACACCCGGGAAAAGGTTCCCGAGATGCTCGAGATCGTACACCGGGTCATTCGCAAGCTGTTGGGTCTGCCACAGGTGACCATCGCAGCGGTTCGCGGAGTATGTTTCGGCGGCGGTTGCGAGCTTGCAACTTGCTGTGACTTTATCGTCGCGTCGGAAGATAGCTCATTTGCCACCCCCGAGATCCATGTGGGTTGTTATCCGCCGGTTGCGCTAGCGCGTTTCTCGACGCTAATCGGGTACCATCGCGCCGCCGAAATGATTCTTACCGGACGGCGCTATAGCGCCCGAGAAGCCGTTGATGTTGGATTGATCAACCGTGTCTTTGCGGAAGATCAATTCGACAACGGTCTGACATCGTTACTCGACGAACTTCTTTCAAAAAGCGGAGCCGTAATGCGGATTGCGCTGAAGGGCTTACGAGAGTTGTCTTTGCGAGATTTTTCGGGCGCGCTTAGCCGATCCGAGGAAATATACTGCCGTGAACTGCTGCACACTGAGGACGTTGATGAGGGGGTCCGGGCATTCATAGAAAAAAGGACGCCCAATTGGAAGCATCGTTAGTTCACATGCTGGCTGTTCGGCTTGTCAGGCGACGAGTATCAATGACGCCCCGCAGTAGAGAGTTTTTTAATCTGCCGCCGATAATTTAGCTTAGCTGCTCGGCCGTCAGAAAACTCACGTGGCTGAATCCGTCGCCGCTATCGAAAGCAGGCGGCCACTATACAGTTAGTTGCCTCTTAATATTTTCAACGAACTCTTTGAGCATCGAGT
>JAICEJ010000698.1 GCA_025924215.1 Candidatus Binatia bacterium | reverse complement strand
TTTGATATTCAGAGCTTTCATCGCGGCGACCTGATTTGTGCCGGAAGTAAAAATAGGAATGCCGAATTGTCGTTCCCATCGTTGGATAATTTCCGCTTCGCCTTTGTAGCCCAGCAGCATGAAAGGCGGCGTGCCCGCCGGATGAATCAGATCGACTTTGTCTTCCGCTAACTCGGCGATCTTTTCCTCATACGAGGGTATCGCCGACTGAAACTCCTCGATCTTTCCATGCCGCACGTTGTTAAACAGCGGGATCACACCGATGCCGTCCGGCAGCATCTTGATTAATTCGACCAGTGAGCCAGAACCCTTGGTCGGTTTGATCATCCCAACCATTCCGCGCCAGCAATCGTAGGGCATAGATATTTCTCCGAGTTTGTTAGAGTTCGGCCGCTTTCGGCGGGACTGTTAAATTAGGCGCATCGGAGCGCTAGAAAGCTCACGTTTACTTGACAGCATTCCGAAGGCGATATTTAAACCACAGCAGTCGGCTCAGATGCCGCAGATAGTTTAACCGTTCGGCTAGCGACAACTTGCTTTCACCGAACTGCCGCTGCGCGAAACGTATCGGGATCTCTCTAATCATGGAGCAGTTGCATTTCACGATCAGCTCGAGCGCGATCTTGTAGCCTACCGGGCTGAGTGGAGCGGCCCTTTCGTAAACTGTTCTCCGAATCGCGAAAAAGCCCGACATAGGGTCCTTAACCGAGGTCAACGGCCGGGCAAGCGCGGTCGCTATTTTACTATTGAGCCAGCGCAATAATCCCCAGTGTTCATCGGTGCTCCCCCCCGGAACATAGCGGCTGCCGAGCACAAAATCGACACCTGTTTCGTCGAGGCATTCTAAGATCGCTGGGATGGCTTCCGGGGGATGGCTCAAGTCAGCGTCCAAGCAGATGAATGTCTCGCCATTCGCTTCGGAGAAACCGCGAATTACCGCCGAGCTAAGACCTCTTTCGCCCACCCGAGTTATGAGCCGAACAGGATACCCGAACTCGTTTAGTTCTCTGATAATTCGATCCGTTCCATCCCGGCTATCGTCATCCACAAAAATTAATTCATAGGATCCTTTGGCCTTCAGCATTGAATCGCTGATTCGAATCAAAAGAGGGCGCAGATTTTCGACTTCGCGATACGTTGGGATGACAATAGTTACGCTGCAATTTTTGGCCGTATTCGATCTTTCACTCACCGGATCGTGCTCGAGTCTAGACGCCTTTTGCCTTCAGGACTCAATTGGGCTTGACACTTTTGCGAGTCTCAGTTCTAAGATGCCAGCCGATTCCCACGAAGAGAAGCAAGGATGCCATCAGCGTAGTCCCCGCCGCCTGCGCGGCCCGAAAAGCAGGGAGCGGAAACGTGAAGCAGAGAAAGAGAACGCACGTGAAGAACCAGGTCCAGCCTCCGATCCTCTGCAAGGAACCCGGCCTCGCCTTCAACACGAGTCGTAGGCCCACGACCAACGGATAGAGCAGCCAGACAAAAAAGTATGTGAACGCAAGAGGCGTGAAAATCAGGATCAATAAAAGAAGCATGGCATACTCAAGCGCATCCGAGGCGTTCGTCCGTTCACGGTAAGACGGCATGCAGAATATGTAGAACGCGCACAGAGCGGTTCCAACCAACACGACCACGATCGTGACATATTTAAAATCTACGTCTGCAATGTTAACGAACAGTTTCTGATCCTGCTTACGGTGAGCATTGACGGGCCGGAGCAGCCGGTGGGCGACCGCCATCAGGGAGTGATTGGCCCAGCTAAATCCGCGCTGCTCACGCTGCGAGATCGACTGATTATCGTAACGGAACATTCCCCGAGTCCAGGTATTAAGATCCTCGAGGTTACGCTCAAAGCCGCGAAAAGGCGCAGGAAGCACGACCAGAAACAAGAGCAAAAACACCAAAGTCGAAAGAGTAGCTTTCCAGTGTCTTCGATAGATCAGGTAACCAATAGCGAGCACGGGAAAAGCCTTGATCGCGGTGGCAAGCGCCACCAGGGCTCCGGCACTGCATTCCCTCCTCCTGCGCAAGCAGGCAAAAGCGCCAAGCATGAACGCCAGGAGAAGTAGGTTGGGTTGCCCAAGGAGATAATTTTCTGTCACGTAGGGAAGAGAACAGACCCCTGGAAGCAGGTAAAATATAGGCCCCGCTCGCGCTGCGGAACCGGTGGCGAGGAAGACAGAAAGGAGCGAGGAAGCGACCCATGCAACGGAGTACAAGAGCACCAGAACAATGATCAGGGGCAGCTCGCCAAAATAACTCGGAATAGCGAAAAGCACGGCAGCCGCGGGAGGATACATAAATTGGAAAGTTCCGTCGCCTC
>JAICEJ010000697.1 GCA_025924215.1 Candidatus Binatia bacterium | reverse complement strand
GGCGCGGCGAGCACGTTGCTCGCCTTTAACGCCGCTAGCGCGGCTGTGGGAAAACGCGGCGGCTTTTTCGAGCTCGAGGCAGAAGCCGCTCTCGAGCCGCAGCTGGCGCAGGCGCGAGTCGGCAGCAAGGGTGAGTTCATCTTCGATGTGCAGGGCCACTTCGTTGATCCGACCGGGGCGTGGGTAAAGACAGCGCCCGCCGATGCTTTCAAGTGGTCGCCCAAAGCGAGCTGCGGCCTGGCGGCCAAGCCTGGGGCGCGCAGTCATCTCAACTGCCTCGGTCCCGAGGAGTTCGTCAAAGACGTGTTTCTCGACAGCGATACCGACATGATGGTGCTCTCGTTCGTGCCGTCGCGCCGTGATTCGGAGCCGCTGACGATTCAGGCCGCCGATGCGGTGCGCCGCACGATTGACCGGATGGAAGGCTCGCACCGGCTATTGCTCCATGGACGGGTAAATCCGAATCAACCCGGCGATCTTGAGGCGATGGATGAACTCAAAGAGCGCTGGAAAGTCAGCGCGTGGAAGACCTACACCCAGTGGGGTGTGGACGGCAAAGGATTTTTCCTATCCGATGACATCGGCACCCGCTTCATCGAGAAGGCGCGCGCGCTCGGCGTGAAGGTGATCTGCGTACACAAGGGGCTGCCGTTCGGCAAGCAATCCTACGAGCACAGCCAGTGCAGCGACATCGGCGTGGTCGCCAAGCGTTTTCCGGATGTAAGTTTTCTCATCTACCACTCGGGTTTTGTCACCAGAGTTCCCGAGCGCGCCTTCAATGGCCGCGGCGCCGTCGACGGTATCGACACCCTCATCCGCTCGCTGATCGAAAACGAGGTCAAACCTAACAGCAACGTTTACGCCGAGCTCGGCAGCACATGGCGTTTTCTCATGCGCGACCGGGACGGCGCGGCACATGCGTTGGGCAAGCTGGTCAAGTATTGCGGCGAGAACAACGTCTTGTGGGGCACCGATTCTATTTGGTACGGCTCGCCCCAGGATCAGATCGAGGCGTTTCGCACTTTTCAGATTGCGCCGGAACTGCGCGACAAGCACGGCTACGCCGAGATGACACCGGCGTTGCGCGCCAAGATTTTCGGGCTGAATGCGAGCCGGATCTATGCAATCAGCGCGGACGAAGTGAAGAAGCACACCCGCGCCGACACGATCGACAAGGAGCGGCTGGCGTACCGCGAGCATCCCGAGCCGCATTATCTCACCTACGGGCCCAAGACCCGGCGCGAGTTTCTGAACTTGCTCGGTTGGAACGGCGGCTCGCGCGCTTAGCAGGCTGCGCAAAAAGACCCATATACTTCGTTGCAACCCAAATTACGCAGTTCAAAGTGACACAGCGATCAAGGGACGAACCCTCCGGAGCGAAGGCAATAGGTCTCTGGTTGATAGCGGCCTGCAAGCTCCAGTGTTTTAGCGGCCGCTTGAAAATTGTCGGCTCAGGGCCAAGCACCATAGACGGCATTGAATTGTTCGCTTCTGTGCCTTCACTCCTCCAGTCTCGCCCCTCGATCACTATACAATGATCTATCTCTACTGCGGAATCTGGGCTCAATCGCCTCATCTCTCGATCTTCTTTGAACAGCCTGGAAGCAGCGTTTTCAGCAACCGCTCGGCGAAAGAGGGCGGATAGAAGGACAGCTCTGTATTTCTATTTTACCCATGCGTCAGTTACGGGTGATCTCCTGCAGCAGCTGGAGCCAACCGTCGGCGCGCTTTTCATATTCCTCGGTCGTCAAACCCTTTTCCGGGTACCAGCGCTCGAATCCCGAAACCTTTGCGGCGCTGCCGTAGAAAAGTTGCTCCGAGTACATCTTCTGTCCATCCGGCCCGAGCAAGAAATCAATAAATAACAAAGCCGCATGAGGATTGGGCGCATTGGCGATGACCGCGGCGCTGCCCGCGTTCACGGCCACCACTTCCATCGGGACCCAGACGACCGGCGCGCCTTTGGTGGCGGCGGGCTGCGTGAGATTGGTTTGCACCATCGTGAACGACAGCGGCGCCTCGCCGGAGATGATCAGGTCGGTCAGCCCCGCTGCAGTGGTTGTATGGGGCCGGATATCCTGTGATCTCAACTTTTTCACAAAGCCCTCGCCCTTGGCCTTGAGCATGGCGCCGATCGCCCGCGCGCCTGTTTCATTGTTTGCGGTTGACATCTTGCCTTTGAGCGCCGGATTGAGCAGGTCGTCGAATTTCTTCGGCACTAGGGCCGCTGGTATGACGTTGGTGTTATATCCGACGCCGATGAGAGATTCCCGGTCGGTCGCCCAGAAAACTAAATCGCCTGACGCTGATTCCTTTGCGACTTC
>JAICEJ010000696.1 GCA_025924215.1 Candidatus Binatia bacterium | reverse complement strand
GCTACTCTAAGGTTGAGCTTCGACAATCAGGTTAAACGGAGTTTTCTTGGCCGCCCGGATAGTCCAGAATCCAGCTTCTTTGAGAACCTTCGTTAACTTCTTCTCGCCCGCTTGGGCTCCGAGCGCCATCCCTTCTTCTGATAATGAATGCGCGCAGCAGAGCGTCGTGGACGCGGAATAGTAAAGGCGTCCGATGGAATTTAGATTATCTTCGACCCGGTCGTTGGCGTACGGTTCGACGAGCATGATAGACCCGTTTGGCGACAACGCTTCGCGCGCGTGGCGCGCCGCGCCCACTGGATCTCCCATATCGTGCAAACAATCGAAGAAACAGATCAAATCGAACCCTTGCGCGGGATAGTTCTTGGCATCCGCAACCTCGAAGGTAACACGATCGCCGACACCGCGCTTTTTAGCGTTGGCTCGCGCGGCCTCGATCGAATCCGGGTGAATGTCGAAGCCCCAAAATCGAGATCCGGGAAACGCTTCGGCCATGATGATCGTAGAGTGTCCGTGGCCGCAGCCGACGTCGGCGATCTTAGCCCCGGCATTTAACTTCTCCGTGCCGTTTTCCAGAGCGGGTAGCCAATCTGAAACTAACTGGCCTTGGTATGCGTTTCGGTAAAAAGCGGCAACACCTCGGTACAGACGCGGGTTGTGCTCGTCCCAGCCGATGCCTCTCCCCGTGCGGAACGCTTCGATTGTTTTCTCTTCATCAAACCACATGGACGCCGGCACTTCCCAGGCGGGCGGCAGGAAAAGCGGACTGTCCTCGTTAGCGAGCACCATCGCCTGCTCGGGTGTGAGTTCGTAAGTCTCGCTGGACGGGTGATAAACGACATAACCCGCGGCTGCCTGACTGTTGAGCCATTCGCGCACATACCGCTCGGCGCAACCAGCTAGTTTGGCGACCTCCGTGGAGCTCAAGGGACCCTGTCCTGCCATTGCCCTGTATAAGCCGAGTTTGTCTCCCAAAGCCACCATCACTCCGCCATAACCCGCCGCCAGATCACTGATCGCTTTTTCCACGATCTCATTTAGCTTTTGCTCGTTGACCTTCATCGTTCTATCCTCCTAAGGTAGATTTGCTTTCACGCCAGTCAAAATAATCTCTCGAGCCTGTCCGTAGAAGAGCGAAAACGGTCAAAACAGGTTCGTTCGTGCCAGAGGGAAAAAAAATGAAGGGTGGAAAAAAATCGATTCACGTCAGTCTCTTGGCGATTCCCGAGGTCATGGCCTCGACGCTAATCGGACTCCACGACGTGTTGAATTCATTCGCTCTGCTTTCCACCTACAATGATGCATTACCGAGCGACCCGCCGTTCACCGTGGAAATCGTCGCGTCCAGTTCCGGCCTGACGCACACTTCCGGCGGTATGCCTATCCCGGCGGGTCGATCCATCCATGACATCGATTCGACAGATGTGATCATTGTACCGTCGGTCATCGTTGCGCGGGGCGAGTGGCTTAAAGGCAGATATCCGAGCATCGTTCGTTGGCTAACCGAAATGCATGGCGAAGGCGCGCAGTTGTGTTCGACGTGCTCCGGCGTACTACTGTTGGCGGAAACCGGTTTATTGGAGGGCAAAGAAGCAACCATTCACTGGATTTACGCGCCGACTTTCCAAAGAAATTTTCCCGGTGTTCGTTTGCGCGTGGAGAAAGCCTTGGTTGCGATCGGCGAAAATAATCAATTCATCATGTCCGGCGCGTCCACGGCATGGCACGATTTGATTCTCTGCTTGATCTCCCAGCATGCCGGTCCCACAGCCGCCCAAGCAATCGCCAAGTTTTTCGCATTTCAATGGCATGCCGACGGCTTGTCTCCCTATGTCATGTTTGAACCAGCCATGGATCATGGCGACGCCGTAGTTCAAGAGACGCAGAAATGGCTCAACAAGCATTTCTCGGTGCCGAGCCCGATCGAGCAAGCGGTGCGCCGATCCGGCATCGCGGAACGCACCTTCAAACGGCGCTTCAAGAACGCAACGGGTCACACGCCCATTGAGTATGTGCAGCGCCTGCGCGTGGATGAAGCAAAGCGGCGGTTGGAAAGAACAACTGCGCCCATCGATGAAATTGGCTGGCAGGTCGGCTACGAAGACCCGACGTTTTTTCGCCGCTTATTCAAGCGTCTCACCGGCGTTACCGCCGGCGCATACAGACGCAGGTTTAGGATCCCCGAGTCTGTGCCTCTCGCAAAGATGAAGAATGGCATTCGATTGTGATGGCGTGATTCCGTCGTAATGGTATCACCGCGACTGTTTGCAGTTGCAATCCCCGCCGCAACAAGTTGTCACTCCTCGGCGGAACGGACAAAATCAATGCTCG
>JAICEJ010000695.1 GCA_025924215.1 Candidatus Binatia bacterium | reverse complement strand
GGCGATAACAGCCGAAGGAAGTCTGAGCTTTTTAGGTTTGGGCGTTGAACCGCCGACCGCTTCGTGGGGTTCGATGCTGAATGAAGGGAGGCAATTTCTACTGGTAGCGCCCCATCTGACAACTTACCCGGGTTTGGCAATCATGCTTACGGTATTTAGCCTCAACCTGTTGGGCGACGCTTTGCAGAATCGGCTTCAATCGCGAAGTCGATAAATGAGTTCAAACACTCCAAGCAACAATGAGCGCTTTAGATTCCTTATCCGGCAATTTGCTTTGCTTGAACGACTTGAACGATTTGCACCCAGTTGATATGGACCTCCAAAGGAGGTATCCCGTGAAACTTTATTCCTGTCATACCTGACCTTATGCGCACAGGACAAGGATTGTCCTTTCTGAAAAGAAGATTTCGTATGAGCTCGTGGAAGTCAATTTGAAAAACAAACCGAGGGATTTGCTCGAGCTGAATCCTTATGCCAAAGTTCCGGTGCTTGTCGACGGCGCCGGAGTGATTTACGAATCCGCGATCATCAACGAGTATCTCGATGAAAAATTTAACGGGTTAACGCTGCTCCCGAAGAATGCGTTGCAAAGGGCTAAAGCGAGGATCTGGATCGATTTCCTAAACAGTCGCGTTCACCCGGCGGCCAGCGATATCACCCACGATCGAGAGCCCGATAAAGCGCTGCAACGTCTGCAGCAGCATCTCAGTACCCTCGAAAAGGAAATGGTCGGCAAGCGTTTCATCGTCGGCGACTATTCGCTGGCTGATGTTTCCTTCATTCCTTTTTATGCGCGGCGCCAAAGATACGGCGTCACTATCGACGATAACTATCCGAACCTACAGCGTTGGGGAGAGGAACTCCTGGCCCGTCCCGCCGTAGCCTGCACATTGTAGAGCGCTCTGATTCGAACCGCAGCCCAACAGGAGAATAGATGGAAACCTTCCTCGTCAGCCCGCACGAAATCAGAGGTATCGTGACAATGGCGGAAGCCGTCGAAGCGGTGCGCACAGGTTTTCGTGAGTGGGGCGCGAATCCTCAGCTAAATGCGCCACGGCGGCGCATACACATTCCCACCGGTGTGCGTGTAAGCGTGCACCAGGGTGGCGTTCCGGCAGCGGGAGCCACTGGCCTGATGACCCATTGCGAATGGGTCAAACCCATGGACGAAGAGCAGGTTTATCCGCGGCTCAACCATCCGGTAATAGTGCTCTACGATGCCGCCGAAGGCGAGCTCAAAGGAATTATTATCGGTGAGATCACCTGTTCGGAGCTGCCCAACAACATTGCCGTAACCGGCCTGCGCACGGCGGCCACCAGCGCGGTGGGGACCGATTTGTTAGCGCGTCAGGACGCTTCAACCCTTGGCATTTTTGGAGCGGCCGGTCAGGCAAAAAACCACCTGCTCGCGCTCATGCAGGTCCGCAAGCTCAAAAATGTGAAGGTTTATAGTCGCAATCCGGAGAACCGCAAACGCTTCGCCGAAGAGATGGGACCGCTGACAAATCTCAACATTACACCGGTATCGTCGCCACGGGAGGCGGTTCGCGGAGTAGACATTATATTAGCGGCGACCAACTCGAGCGTTCCGGTATTTGATGGCAATTGGCTCGAGCCAGGCCAGCATGTCACGACCATTGTCGGCAGCAACGTCGGTTTGGTAAAGGGTGGCTTTACCGCCGCCAAACGGCGTGAGATCGATGACGCCACCCTCGCGCGCAGTCACGTGCGCGGCATCGTTTCAGTTCAACAGGCGATCCAGGACGAGCAGGCCGATATCTTCGATCCGGTCAGCCGCGGCGTCATTAAATGGGAACAGTTGATTGAGATCGGAGCCATCCTTGCCGGCCAAGATGACGGCCGGACCCGCGCCGACCAGATCAGTCTCTACAAGAACAATGCTGGCCAAGGCGTCGCCGATGTGGCTTTAGGTGCGCTGGTTTTAGAGAAAGCAAAGAAAAAACAGGCAGGGCAAAAGCTTGAGGTTTAAAGGGGTGGGAATGCGTGAAGAGTATAGCTTGTCTCGACCGGTCCTGACTGCAAGATCCTGATTATCAGTCGAACACCATGAAAAGCAATGTCACATGAGCAAAGTCGCCATCGTCCAAATCCAGTCGTCAACGGAAAAAAGAGAAAATCTACGCAGAGCTCTCGAGCTGGTCAAAGATAGCAACAGCGGTGGCGCCGATCTGGTTGTCTTTCCCGAATTCTTAATGGCGTTTTCACCGGCCAGTCAAACAGCCAAGGAGCTCGCCCAAGTTGCCGAGCCGCTTCAAGGCTATTTTGTAACAGCACTAAAGGAAGCGGCTAAAGCAACGCGTACCGCGATCGTAGCGACGATTTACGAGACCTGCACTATTCCTGAT
>JAICEJ010000694.1 GCA_025924215.1 Candidatus Binatia bacterium | reverse complement strand
TGTCGCCGAAGAGCTTGGCGTCTCGTTCGACCAGGTGCATGTCGTGCAACCCGATACCGATATCACTCCGTACGATACCATCACTGCGGGCAGTCGCTCGACTTACCATATGGGTAATGCCGTGCGCATGGCGGCCGGCAAGGTCAAAGCCGAACTGTTTCAAGTCGTCTCTAAGAAATTGGAAGTGAATGCCGACGACCTGACAGCCGGTGGCGGGCGCATCTTCGTGCGCGGCACCGAGGAGCGGGGCATGACGATTAGCGAGGCATTTCTAGCCAAGTTCGGCAGTTTGGGCACGACACTCACGGGTGAGGCGATCTGCCAGCCGGAGGCGATTCCCATGGACCCGGAAACCGGACAGTCGGAGAAATGCACCGAGTATTGGTTTCCCTCGGCGACCTCGGCTGAGGTCGAGGTCGATACCGAGACCGGCCGCGTCAAAATTCTTCAATTCTACAGCGTCGGCGATACCGGAACGGCGATCAATCCGAAGCACTGCGAGCAGCAACTGCTCGGCTCGGCGATTACCCATTTGGGCTTGACACTCTTCGAAGAGATGATTTTCGACGAGGGACAACTGGTGAACGGTTCTTTGCTCGATTACCAGATCGCTTCGTTCAAGGACCTGCCGGAGTCTTTTCAACCGATCATCGTCGAAGTGCCGCACGAGACCGGTCCGTTCGGGGCCAAGGGCGTCGGCGAAACCGGCACGCTGACGGTCTCCGCGGCTGTCGCCAACTCCATCGAGGATGCGGTCGGCGTTCGCATTCGCGACCTCCCGATCACGCCGGAAAAAGTTTTGCGCGCGCTGTCTCAGCGGCAAGCCAATCGAGGCTAGATCGAATGACACGCGAAATTAGTCTCCGTCTCAACGGCCGCGAGGAAAAGTTTCCCATCGACGATGCCGATACTTTGCTCGAGGTGCTGCGCGATCGCTTCAAATTATGGAGTGTGCGGGAAGGCTGCGGCGTCGGCGCTTGCGGCACCTGCACCGTGTTGCTCGATGGTAAACCGGTCAGCTCGTGCTTCCTGTTGGCGGCGCGCGCCGCCGACCATGAGATCGTCACCCTGGAAGGCCTCGGCGACGGCGAGACACTCCATTATATCCAAGAGGCGTTCGTCAGCCAGAGAGCTTTACAGTGCGCCTACTGCACTCCCGGCTTCGTTCTTTCGGTCAAAGCGATGCTTGATGAGATTGCCAATCCTTCGGATGACGATGTTCGCGAATACCTGTCGGGTAACCTGTGCCGCTGCGCCGGGTACGCCGATATCCTCCGGGCCGTCCGCGTCGCGCAAGACAAAAAAAAGAGCCGCAGCACCAGCCCTTGATGTGCTACAAGACCGTTTCCGGCAGATTCGCCTAAATAATATGCACACTGCTGCGGCGACAATTTTGTCCCCATTTGTTGTAATTTGTCCATTTCAGATTGATCACGGTTTGAAGCCATCGCGCAACTCGCCGATCTTATGTAACAAACTGAATGGACGATACAAAACAAGCCGTTACATAACATGGCATATAATGTGCAGCTCACAAGGAAAGAGCTTATGGAGATTGCACAAACGATCAAATCCGCTGCGTTCTTGCCCAACCTTCATAATCTCGACCAATTGTTTGAAACCCCGCAAAAGAAGACTGTCGTTCAACTGCGCTGGCCGCTGGTCATTCTCTCTTGCTACCTTCTACTCTATTCGCCGGGGGATTGGCTTTACGGATCGCAAATTCAGGCGATTGTAGTCTTCTATCTACTCACCAATGTAACGCTATATTTTGTTGCTGAGGAATACTTCAACTGGCCTCGGTTTTATGGACCGCTGCTGCTATTCGATACTTTCTTCCTTGCGCTTACCCTGGGACTGAGTGGCGGAACCACCCCTGACCTAATCGTCGCTTGCCTTGTCACCTTAATACTCAGTTGCGTTTGCAACGATCCGCGCGGTTTATTGCTCATCACTTTTTTGGCTCCTGTGGTTTACGGATACGTTGTGCTTAGCGGGTCGACGACCGACGATCCCAGTATTTATTTGCGTCTGCCGATGCCGCTGGTGATCTCGATTTTCTATGGTTACTTCGCCCAGGCAGAGCGGCAGAGACAGGTTGCCATCGACAAAGAGCAACAAGCCGAGAAAGAGCGTAAGACCGCCGAAGAACTCCGAATACAGGGCGCGCGCCTCGCGGTACTTCATCAAACCAATCCGGCGCTTATCCGAGATGTTGGATTAGGCAAGATTCTCGATGTAGCTCTACAAACGGCACTGAGTCGTTTGCCCTATGCGGCGGCCGTGGTCACGCTGCGGAATCCTGAAACGGGCATGCTCCGAACAGCGGCCAGCAAAGGTTTTCTCCATCGAAAATCAGATGCGCTGGTCAAT
>JAICEJ010000693.1 GCA_025924215.1 Candidatus Binatia bacterium | reverse complement strand
CTCCCGGCAGTCGGAATGAGGCAGCCCTTCGGTGACGAGAGATACTTTCCGGTCTATGAGGCGGCCCAAGAGTTGGACGCGCTCCTGGCTGTTCATGCCGCTCCGACGCAAGGCATCGGCGTGGACGCCTTCGACCGTTTGATCGAGGTTCGCACTTTGAGTCACGGCTTCGGCCAGATGATTCAAATGACGGGGATGATCTATGGCGGCATTTTTGACAAATTTCCCAAGCTAAAGGTGGCGTTTGCTGAGGCTGGTTGCGGTTGGGTGCCCTATCTGATGGAACGTATGGACCTGGAATACGAACACCGTAGCGCGCAGGTGCCCGAGCTTAAGATTGCTCCCTCGGAACATCTAAAGAGCGGCCGCATATTCATCCATTGCGAACTCGAGGAACTCGGCATTCCGAGAATCGTCGAGCTTCTCCGTGACGATATCCTTTTCTGCGCGACTGACTTTCCCCACGAACCGCGCTCGGAATTCAGGGAAAATATCAGCAAATTTGTCGCTCGTGAGGACCTCGGGATGGAAACTAAGCAAAAGATCATGACGCAGAATCCCAAAAGAATGTATCCATTGGCGGCAAATTAAAACGGCCGATTACCCGGTTTGTTCTGCGTCGCAGAAAAGACTAGCCAGATAACCACCCAAGAGGCTGAGATCGGACTGGACGGCATTCTATCCGCCTGACGGAGAGACCGATGAACGACGAGAGGGAACTCGGCTGGTTGCGATTAAGCGACAAGAGCCAGTTAGTGCTAACGACCGGCCACGTTTTCCAACATCAGGATTACGGTATGTTCGGCGAAAATCGAGCGATCATCCCGCGGCGGGCGATCACGACAGTTCGTTTAAGCTGGCAAAGAAGCAGGGGGGTGCTGGTTCTCGGCTTGATTTTATTTCTCGCTTCGCTCGCTCTGATTATTGCCAACCAGATGAACCAGCCGGAAGGGTTCGCCTTCAACACCCGGCTGTTTGCTGTCTCACCATCGACCTTGTCATTGATTCAATATGGCGTGCTGGTTGCCGGCCTAGCCCTGATTGCGCTGTTCTGGTTGCACAAGAAAAATGAGATTCAAATCCTTGGTGGCACCGGCAGCATCGGCGGAACGCCTGTTAATTACGAAGACGCTGAAGAGTTTTGCTTGCTTCTCATGGGCGCCGGCAAGAAACCGGCGCCAGTAGCCGCCAATGTCGAACCGGAACCGGAGAACAGCCCCAAGACGACCGACCCTGATTGGCGCCTTTAGAGGCGCGGCTTTGTTTCGGGCTTACGGAATCAAGACGATCTTACCAAAATGATCCCGTCCTTCGAGAAAACGCTGCGCGGCGCGTGTTTCGGCCAACGGGAAGCTGCGATCGATTACTACTTGGAATTTTCCATCACGCACCCATTGCAGGGCAACATCGAGCTGTTTAAATCCTTCGGGCTGCGCTTTTAAGTAG
Source organism: Candidatus Binatia bacterium (assembly GCA_025924215.1). Lineage (GTDB taxonomy): Bacteria > Desulfobacterota > Binatia > UBA9968 > UBA9968 > WHTF01. Next base: position 927 of record JAICEJ010000693.1, on the reverse strand, counting down.
TTCGTGATCGAGAAGCGGCTGGCGGTTCGCTCGTCCGTGAGAGCGGGAGGCGTGTCCGGGATTTTGCCAAAGGCGCCGCCGATAGAAACCAGCCGCCCGGCGGGCGCAAGGACTTCGATACTTTTCTGGTAAACCTCGCCGCCGATCATCTCGAGCACGACATCAAAGCCGCGATTGCCTGTAGCACGCCTACCTTCCGCAACCAAATCAGCTTGGGTGTAATTGATCACCGCATCGGCGCCAAGTTGCCGCAGTCTGCGCGCTTTCTCATCGCCACTCGTCGTTGTAACTACTTTAGCGCCGGCATGCTTGCCGATTTGAATCGCCGCGATACCGACGCCGCTGCTGCCAGCTTGCACCAGCAGCCATTCGCCCGACTTAAGCTTGCCTTCTTCCATCAGAGCGAACCAAGCGGTTAAAAAGACTGTTGGAATCGCTGCTGCCGCGGCGGCGTCCAAGCCATCCGGTAGCGGCCGCACTTCAGATACTTTCGCTTTGGCGTACTCGGCATATCCGCCAGTACCGGTGTAGGCGACAACGCGTTGCCCGACTTGGAAGTCACTCACACCGTCGCCCAGTTTGGTCACTCGCCCGGCGAATTCGCGGCCGGGAATGATCGGCAGATCTTCCGGAGCAACGCGATAGTTACCGCTGCGTAAGCCGAGATCGGCTCGGTTCAGCGAAGCTGCCTCGACTTTGATCAATAGCTCGCCAGGGCCGGGCTCGGGCGTGGGCACTTCCTCGAATTGGAGCACATCTTCGGTTGGCCCGAAATTGTGAATGCGAACAGCTTTCATATTCGCTCCTCCTCTGTCGTTCTCTTTCCCAGCGAGCCTATCCAAGCCTAAGCTGCTATGTCAATGCGTAACAATTAACTGAAACGACGATGCGGTAGTAGGGTCCGGCACCTTGTTTATATGCAAAACG
>JAICEJ010000692.1 GCA_025924215.1 Candidatus Binatia bacterium | reverse complement strand
TTGCGAGTCGGCGCGCCCCTGCCTTTAATCGTCGGCGGGGTGGTGATCGGCGCGAACTTCGCGACGGTTCCCGAATGGCAGGAATCTGAAATTACCAGGAGCTTAACGCCGGTCTTCTTACTGCTATAGAGTTCGAAGAGTTCGTCATCGGTAATCGGACCTTTTGAACTGATGTCATAGGGGCAGATGCATTCGTCGGTGCCATCTGGCTCGTCGCCGTTTTCATCCGGTACATACGATCCATGTCCGGAGTATTGGATGATGACGGTATCGCCGCTTTTTGCTCCGCCGATCGTTGATTCGATGGCGCTTCGAATATTTTTGCCGGTGGCCTGCTTATCGATGATCTGCAAAACGGCAAATCCCTTTTTCTGAAGCAGGGCGCTCCAGTCTCGAACATCGTTGACACAGCCGGCCAGATCGCTTCCGGTTCCTGGATAATCATTAATGCCGATACATAATGCGAATTTCGCCATGAATTCCTCCGTTGAATTTTTGGCCGTATGTTAATATCCAAAGTAAATTCCGTCTATAAAAATTTTTCGATTGACAAGACGGCGATGAAGAAAAAACATCTCACCAAAAAATTGCCACGCAATTATTGCGCGGTGTTCGCCTCGAGGTTCGGGTCGAGTCGTATTGAATCATACAGTTCGATGATGCCTCGAGGCGGTGATATCCGATCCTTGACAGGTTTGTCGTCCATGTTAACGTACACCGTCATCAATTTAGTTTCGCAGGCTGTTGAAAAAGATCCATATGCTTCGTTGCGCTAGATCGCCTCGCTGCAACGTACTCTGAGTACGCCTTAGCTCGTCGATTTCTTGCGCGCCTTGCCTTTGGATCTTTTTGAGCAGCCTGCAAACCAGAGTTTTCAGCAACCTGTTAGGATAGTTTGGTTTCACTCCAGGAGGACCTGCGATGAATTCAGTCAAGCGTTCTGTTTTGGCTTCCTTGGCCAGCGCCTTGCTCGCGAGTTTGTTATCGGCTGCTCCAGCATTGGCGCAGAGCGATTTTTATAAAGGCAAAACCATCACCGTGTACATCGGCACGACCGCGGGAGCGCTCTACGATCAGTGGGGACGCATTCTCGCGACCCATATGGTCAAGCACATTCCCGGCAACCCGAACGTGATCGTGCAAAATATGCCTGGCGCCGGCCATATGATCGCGGCGAACTATGTTTATAAAACAACCAAGCCGGATGGCTTGAGCTTGATCGGTTCGATTGTGCCGACGTTGTATTTCGACCAACTGGTCGGGCGCAAGGAAGCTCAATATGATTGGGCCAAATTTGTCTGGATCGGTTCTCCGGTGCAGGGAGAGTTGCAGATGTATATGCGCGCCGACACTCCCTACAAAACGATGGATGACGTGCGTAACGCCAAGGAACCGCCACGCTGCGGAGCGCAGGGGACATCGGACACGGCCTACTACGTGCCGAAGCTGTTTGAGGAAGTGATCGGCACGAAGTTCAACCTGGTGCAGGGTTATCCCGGCGGGCCGGAGATCGATCTGGCCGTCGAGAGAGGCGAAATCCATTGCCGCGCTTTTACCATCGAGGCGTTTTTTTCGCGCGAGCCCTACCATACCTGGCGCAAGAAGGGGTTTGTTCGCAACATTATCCAAACCGGCAAGAAGCGCGATAGCAAGCTGCCGGACACCGAGACCATATGGGAGCTCATGGACAAGTATAAAACGCCGGAAGCGAGCCGGCGTCTCGCCACTGTGATGTTGGCATCCGGCGCCCTCGGCCGGCCGATGCTGGCCACGCCGGGCGTTCCCCCGGACCGCGTCAAGATTTTGCGCGAGGCTTTCAACAAAACAATGGAGGATAAGGAATTTCTAGCCGAGTTGGAGAAAAGAAAGTTCGATCTCGATCCGGTGCCGGGCGAAGAGCTGGAAAAAATCGTCAAAGATGTGATGAGCCAGCCCCCTGAAATCGTCGGGGGGATTAAAAAGTTGCTGGGTCAATAGACAAACGATATATTTCGAAAAAGCCGCCGGGCGTAAAAAATGCACGGCGGCTTTTTTTCGTGGCTGATAGCCCGGATTATTTCATGCTCAGAGGAAAAACTACGACACTGTGTCGATCGAAGGGCGAGCCTGGAGGAGTGAAGACATTTAGACGAACAGCTTCAATGAAGTCTTTGGTCCTTGATTCCCTTGCTCGCACTTATCCCAGGTGTCCGCTCCCCAACTGTGTTATGCAGGCCGCTCCAAGGCGCAGTCCCATTTGTCTTCGTTCCGGAGGGCTCGCCCTTGGATCGCCGTCACTAGTGAAAAATCCGGAGCTAGTACATCAGCGGTAGAGCCCGTCGATGTAGCCTGATTTATCCAGCTCTTCGAGAAAGCTCGTGTCAACGAATTCTTTTGCATTTGCC
>JAICEJ010000691.1 GCA_025924215.1 Candidatus Binatia bacterium | reverse complement strand
TCTTAGAGAGTTGTTGGTGAGCGTCTCAGGGGTCAGGCAGCACTTCTTGACTTTGACGCCGCTGCCGCATGGACAAGGCTCGTTCCACCGACGGAGTTCACCGATTGCCTCCACTAATTTGCCTGCCGTTCATTTGTTTAAACACTTTAAGCAGTCCTCGATCAGTTTTTCCGGATCGCTATCAAACAACACTGTCCCCCGAGTTGGCTTCTTGCAGAAGTCGATGATTTCTTTGATGTGATCGGCGACTCCGCCGCTGCCTTGCAGGACACCGATCACTTTTCCTTCGTCATAGGCGATGGTGAATTCATTCAGAGTACCGGTTGCCCCGCCGAAAATGATGACGATATCCGCCGAGCGCACGTTGATGACGTTGCGTCCTTTGAGGCCAAAGCCGGTATAGATGATCACATCTGCCGCATCCGGCGGCATCCTATAGCGCTCGATGTGCTCCCGGCGATTTTCGGCGGGAGAAATGCCGACAGCAAACCCGCCGTGTTCGCGCGCGGATCTCGAGATCAAATCCGGCAGACCCGTGGTAGCTCCCGAGATCAAAATACAATCGTGCTTGGCGATGGCGCTGCCGAGTTTTTCTGCGAGTTGTTTCAGGCGGGCTTTTTCGGCATCCGTGAGCGCGTCGCTTTCTGAAGCGCCCATCACGCCGATGACGCGTTTCGTCATGAATCACCTTGAAAATTCGCACCACGAAGCACACGAAGACCACGAAGGTAGAGTTAATCGATCATTTTCGCAGGAACGAATCCGAATGAAACAAAACACATGAGATCCTTCATCCGAGGCTATTTTGTTTCGTGAACTTCGTGTTTTCGTGGTGCAATGTGTCGGTTGTTTGGCTTCGACTGTTTTCTCCAACGCAAGCGGTTAAATCACCTTGTCACGGCGCAACTCCGCAATCGCCGCCGGATCGAATCCAAGCTCTTGGAGGATTGCGTCATTGTCTTCGCCCAAATCCGGAATGCGGTCGTAGCGCGCAGGGCTATCGGACATCTTGAGCGCGTTGGCGATCACTGGAACTTTCCCCACCGGCGAATCCGCTTCACGTATCAGTTTTCGCGCCGCCACTTGCGGGTGCGCCAGTACCTGAGCAATGCCGCGGACGATGCCGTGCGGCATTTCTGCTTGCTTGAGCTGCGCCAGCCAATGCTTGTGATCGCGCTCAAGGAAAATCGCTTCAATGATTTCTTCCAGCGCGCCGCGATTCTTTCGTCGATCTTGGACGGTTCTAAAGCGCGAATCTTTTAGCAGGTCCGGCCTTTCGATCACCACTTGGCAAAACTGTTCCCAATCCGCTGGACTGGCGACCGCGAGATTCACATACTCGCCATCGGCCGCAAGGTAGGGCCCGTACGGCGTCACATAATGGTGGCGCATGCCGGCGCGACCCGGCTCCTCTCCCGCATGCCAGTAATGGTGTGGAAAATAACCAAGCCACGAGACGATAGAGTCGAGCATCGACACATCGATAAGCTGCCCCGCACCGGTTTTCTCGCGCTCATAGAGCGCCAGCACAATGCCGATAACGGCGTACATCCCGGAGGCGATGTCGGCAATAGCAATGCCTGCCTTGGCGGGTTTTTCAGGATAGCCGGTGGTCGCAATAATTCCGCCTTCGCCCTGAATCAGCAGATCGTATGCTTTCACATCGCGATAGGGGCCGTCCTGGCCGTAGCCTGAAAGGGAGCAATAAATCAATCGTGGATTGATCTCGCTGAGTTCTTGGTAGCCGAGACCAAGGCGCGCGGCCACGCCAGGGGCGTAATTCTCAAAAAAGATATCGGACTTGTTGGCCAATTTTCTGAGGATCTCTTTGCCTTTTTCTTTTTTGACATCGACGGTCAGGCTGCGCTTGTTGCGATTGAGCCAAACGTATCCCGACGACAGTCCTTTGACGACCGAATCCCAGGAACGAATGACATCGCCCACCCCGGGCCGTTCGACTTTGATTACCTCCGCGCCCATGTCGGCAAGCAGACAGGTGGCAAATGGCCCGGAGAGGACCTGCTCGAAAGCAAGAATTTTAACTCCGTCTAGAGCACGGTTTGGTTTTACGCTGCTGGCCAAACTCACCTCGCTTCGAATCAAACGCTCTGTTCAACGGTTCAAAACTTCAAGGGTTCAAGGTCAGACAACTAAATGAAACATGCGTGAGGTTTCGAATGCTGGAAATTTATAGGATCGAAGCTTTCCAAAGATCTTCTTATCTTACCTTGAACTTTTGAACTGTTGAACTGTTGAACGATTCATTTCTTGCTGTTCTCTTTAATCTCCGGAAACAAATCCTTCTTCGGCGCATGGGTCTTTTTCCAAACCATCACGCTGCGCGCGTAGTCGATGACGACTTTACCTTCTTGTTGAACGCCGCGG
>JAICEJ010000690.1 GCA_025924215.1 Candidatus Binatia bacterium | reverse complement strand
TCTGGTTTCTTTTGTGCTTCGCCGCTCTTGAGCTGTTTGTCGGCGGCTGTATCAGCCTTGGCCGGGGGCGTTGCCGTCTCGGTGGGCTGGGTCTTGCCCTGCTCCTTTGCTAAACCATCCGGCTTTGACTTTTCCGCTTTGAGCCGTTTGATTCTGCTGATGACGGATGCATATTCGATCGAGCGGATCACTTCCGGCCCTGCACCTAGCTTGCTGAACTTAAGCTTCAAATCATCGGTGAGCTCAAAGTCTATTCCACGTTCTTTGATCAGGTCTTCCATTCGTTTTTGTGCCACGCCTCCGTTTAACAGGTTCTCGATGTCCGACCGCGACAATTCTTGGGCGAATCCGGGCGAAGACAACCCAAGGACAAGAAACCAACCAACTACGATGGACAGCTTTACAACTGTTTTCGAGCGGTAATTGCCTGCTAATTCTTTCATATGTCTATAAGCGAAAAATTGTCGACCGGGATGATCTGGTGCTGCGGCGAGCTGCGCAATCGAAAACAGGGTATTGTCGACATCACATTGGGAGTTTGTTGATTACTTGCTGGAAACGATTCGTTCCTCCGAAGCTATTCTTAGATCTCCTTTTCAGACTCATCATCGTACTTCCGTGTAACAGCTGCTCAGTGCTTGTGCTTAGCATAGGCGGGCGTACGTGGGCAAATCGTTTTTGCGAACGGAACGAGTCACCTAAACCGAATCTACTGAGTCATCGGTACCACCGACCCGCCCTAATTTGCCTTCGAAATGCGCCGGAACTCTTTAGTGAAATTGGAATTCTCGAAGATAAGCGAGTTGCAGCAACTTCGGTTCTAGTGAAATTTGCAGCTAGCGGTCGGGATAGTGTAAGACTAAATCAAAACCGGAAGTATGAGGCGGCAATTTTATGGCAATACGCATGGGTACGTCGGAACATGGCGGCACTTTCTACACCCAGGGAGAGGCATTCGCGGAGTTGTTCAATCAGGGCAGGGTCGAAGACAAGTGCATCGTCAAAACAACCGAAGCCAGCATTCACAATGCGGAGCAACTGGACAGAGGCGAGCTAGAATTCGGTTTCATGGCTTCGAATTGGATCGGCCGAGCAAAAGATGGTGCGGCGCCATTCACACGGGAAATTGACCTGCGCATGGTTGCGCCCGCGAACGTCGGGCCGATGTTTTTCGTCAAGCGAGCCGACTCGCCGATTCAAAGCATCGCAGAGTTCAAAGGTAAACGCATCGCTATCGGCACCAAGGGCAGCGGCATGGAACAACACGTGCAAACGATGTTCGCTGTGCTCGGAATCGGCTTCGACAGCTTCACACCAGTGAACATGAGTTTTGCCGAAGGCGCTGATGAATTGATCGCCGGCAACATCGATGCGCAGTTCCAGCCACCCATTCCCAATCGTGTTATGACCGATCTGAGCCTGCGCGCCGACATTCGCGTCATCCCTTATGCGCCTGGTCAACTGCCTAGGGTTGTCGGCGAAGTTCCATTCTATCGAAGCGTCATTATTGAAAAGGATGCCTTTCGGGGAGTGGTGGAAGATATCGCGCAGCTCGGGGTGGTCAATGTTTTGGTGACACATGCGCGGACGTCTGAAAGCATCGTTCACGACATGGCGCGGGCCATCGTCGATAATCTGGATAATCTGCCAAACATGAATCGCCTCTTCAGAGGCCTTAAAAGCCTGTTCGAGCCGCTCCGGATTGAAGGTCGCGCGGCGCTGGAATTCGGCGGCGTGCCGTTACATCCCGGAGCAGTAAGAGCCTACACAGAAGCAGGTTGGTTGAAATAACCTGACGAGATCCACCCGAAGTAGACGCATCGGTTGAGTGAATCCTCGCGTCGGCGTCATATCTCCTCTATTGCCGTTCTAAGCCTACAGCTCGTTGCCTTGGCAGATAACGCTTTCTCTGTAAGAGTAAACAAGAAGCGACAGAGACTCTCGTATCCGATCATAACTCAGACGGGAATCAGCTGCATATGGCTCTGGAAGTGTTGTTAAGGCGGGCGTCACTAAAGTAGGTGAGCGAGTAATAGATGTGGTACCAGGGCTCGGTACGCGATCGCTGGTACAATGTTACTAAAAGAAGTTGTGGATAAGCACTCGGAAGAGGTGTGCTTTAAGCGCAGAAACTCCAGTGTAACGGTATCAAAGTCTGTCCTAAGGTTGGGGATCAAGAACTGCCAGCATGCTGGAAGGGATTTCCGCGTACAAAGGCATGGCATTCGTCTTTGAAGGAATTGCATTATGCCATGAACAAGCTGATTTTGAGGTAAAAAAACTGTCGACCCATGTTCTGCGGTGGGATGGAAAAGTGATCACAAGCTGGAGCGGCAATTTGCACATTAAACCCTGTAATACTTGTTCTCAGAAAAAAGGTTTCAAGATT
>JAICEJ010000689.1 GCA_025924215.1 Candidatus Binatia bacterium | reverse complement strand
GTAGGCTCCAGGATTGGGAAGAATTTCAGTGCCCAGGGTGGTAACGAAAAGCCCGCCCTTGACGCCAATCCCTTCACCAATGGGAATGGTTGTTGTCAGATAAGCTTCGCGCACTTCGGCCGAAGGCTCATCGTGAAAACTTTTACCCCACAACGTAGCCTCTCTCAGAAGCTCGCCACCGCGGCCGAAATCGCCGGAGAGGCGAAAGCCAACACCCCAATCTTTCTCAGGTTTCTCCACCGCCGCATGAAAGTAATTGAAAACAAGTTTGTTGTAATCCTTATCGAAGTATCTGCCGGAAATGTTTCTCGGGTTCTTCGGATGATTCGAGCTCCACTGGTAACTGGTATCAAGAAACCCGCTGATACCAATCCCCAAAGCGCCTTCTATAGCGGATTTGCCATCCGCGATATTTTTATCGAGCAAGCCGACGCTGTTATCTAAGCTCAACCAGCCAGGGGACAATGGTTTGTCTTGCGTCTGTGCGGCCGGCAGTTCAAAAGCAGCGATGGCCGCGGTAAAAACGAGTCCGAGCAAACCTTTCTTCATCAAGACCCTCCTATATATTCGGCATATTGAACGTAACTTGTTCAATTAGGTCCCGGAGCAATAAAAATGCCATAGGCCTGTCGCCACTAACGCTATAAGAATCAAGCGCGATCTGCGCTTCTGCCTAAACATGCACAGCGTTTGTTCAAAGCGATGATTATTTGCTAGGCATTTGCCTGCATATCGAGGCCAGGATCAATCTCAGCAACTGATAGATGACACGGCTTCGAGCTATGCCGAACAGGCGTGAGCTTGGCATCCGGAGTAAGTCACTCGACCCAATTCTCATCCTGATTCCGGTAAAAATTTCCGGACCTCCATCATTCCTCGCAGCTAATATCTTCTGCGTATTGGCAATTGCATGATCAATGCCTTGCAGCGGCGCAGCGGAGATTCTGCCGTGTCCGGGATATAGCGCCTGCGGGCCGAAGTAGTGCAGTCGAGTCAGAGAATCGATGGAGTCGCCGATGATTCGATAATTCACCTGCATCTATCTGCACAACCAGCGAAAAATTACCTGATCGACTCGAATCTAAATACTTCAGCCAAACAAGGCGCGCTCGAGAATATCCTGATGTCGATCTCACGCCAGCTCTTATAAAGCGGCCCCTTTTGAAAGCGCCGGCGCGCGCACACCGACGGGCGCTTCTCCTGAGGTGCCCGTTGTACCCGCGAGTATCGTGCTGCTTCTCGAGGTCACGGTGACGAAGTCCGGGTACGCGACGTTGCCGTGCTCGCCGATATCGAGGCCCTCAATCTCTTCTTCCGCTGGCACGCGAATGCCCACCGTCGCGGCGATTATCTTCCAGAAGACGAGCGAAATAGTAAAGACGAATGCTCCCACTCCGACAATCCCCACAAGCTGTTTGATTAGTAGTCCGGCGCCGCCGCCGAAGAACAAACCGTTTCCTGTGGTGTTGGGTGTAAACTCGGCCTGCGCGAATAGCCCGACGCATAGCGTGCCGAACACGCCGCAAACCAAGTGTACGGACGTCGCTCCAACCGGATCGTCGATTTTGAGTTTGTCGAAAAAAAGCACGGAGACGACAACGAGAAAACCCGCGATGAGCCCGATTATCAGCGAGCTAGGAATGCTGACGAACGCGCAGCCTGCGGTGATTGCGACCAATCCTGCTAAGGCGCCATTCAAAATCATGCTTAGATCAGGCTTGCCCAAAAGCAACCATGCAGTTAGCGAGGCTGAGATCGCCGCGGCTGCGCCGGCCGTATTCGTAGCCACTGCTATTCGCCCGATCGCTCCCGCATCGGCAGCCATCGTGCTGCCAGGGTTGAATCCAAACCAGCCGAACCACAGAACAAACACACCAAGGGTTGCCAGCGCCATACTGTGACCTGGAATCGGCATCACCTTGCCCTCTTTACTGTATTTACCGATGCGCGGACCGAGGACGATAATACCCGCCAAAGCAGCCCAACCGCCGACAGAATGGACCACGGTCGAACCGGCGAAATCGAACATGCCGAGCTTTGCCGCCCAGCCACCGCCCCAGATCCAGTGACCGGTTATCGGATAGATGAGAGCCACCATTAAGAAAGTGAAGATGTAGAAGGAGCCAAACTTGATTCGCTCAGCGACAGCACCGGAAACGATTGTCGCGGCGGTCCCGGCGAAAACCAGCTGGAAGAAAAACTTTGTCCACAGCGGAACGCCTGTCCAGTTAATTGATGAATAAACGCCTTTGTAGGCGTCGCCCATTGCTGGACTGTTATCCGCACCGCCGACAAACCAGAGCCCTTCAGTACCAAAAAACGGATTGCCGTCACCGAACATCAACCCCCATCCCAAAGCTAAGAACGCCAGGGAAGAAGCCGCAAAGACGAT
>JAICEJ010000688.1 GCA_025924215.1 Candidatus Binatia bacterium | reverse complement strand
GGCCCGCAGCTACGATGACGGTCACGCCGTTATGGCCGGGACGCTCAGAGCGCCTTGGAAGTGGGAAAGTCTTCTCGTTGAATCGGCTGTAATCGGTGGCAGTGACCGCTGGGCGCGGCGGCTAAACGGCCTGGCTGCGGAATACGAATTGAAAATTCGCGAGCTAACATCCGAGCAACCAGACTCACCACGTATTACTCACCTGGAGCGCGAGCGGCAGAACCTTGCGCATCTGCGGAACTTTGCCCTGCCGCTCATCGAAACCATGTCTGCCTGGCCGCAGCAGGCCGCGTGGAGCGATTGGATTAAGCGCCTTGAAGAATTTGCGCCGCAGGTGCTGCGGCGAGCCGAGTTCGTGTTGCGCGTGTTAGCCGATCTGCGCCCGATGGCTGCAGTGGGTCCGGTGACCTTGACCGAGGTGCGCGCAGTGCTGGCGGATCGGCTGGCAACGCTGGAAATGGAACCGCCCCTGCATCGTTATGGCCGGGTATTCGTCTGCAGCGCCGATCAGGTCCGCGGCCGCGCCTTTCGGGTGGCGTTTGTGCCGGGATTGGCCGAGCGGCTTTTCCCCCAAAAGCTGCATGAAGATCCACTGTTGCTGGATGATCTTCGATACGAAATCGGTGGCGCGCTAGCGCTGCAAGAGGATCGGGCCGAGCATGAACGGCTCTTGCTGAGCCTCGCCGCCGGCGCCGCGGCTGAACGCTTGTATGTCTCGTTCCCGCGCATCGAAACGGTCGACGCTCGCGCGCGGGTGCCGTCGTTTTACGCGCTCGAAGTTATGCGCGCCGTGACCGGACGCATCCCGGACCATCAGACACTCGAATCTGAAGCTTCAGAAGAGGCCAACGCGAGCCTCGGCTGGCCGGCGCCGCAGCGCCCGGAAGACGCCATTGACGATTTCGAGCATGATCTTTCGGTGCTGCGTCTATTGATGCGGAGCGAAAAGGATGTGAAAGGGCATGCCCATTACATGCTCCGCCTCAACGACTGCGTTCGGCGGTCGGCCAGTGAGCGTTGGGCGCGCGCGCGGCAACCATGGTCCCCCTATGATGGTCTCGTCCGGGTCACGGACGCCACTAAGGCGTTTCTCCACTCGCAACGGTTGACAAAGCGCCCGTACTCCGTCTCGGCGCTGCAGAATTACGCGTACTGTCCTTATCGATTCCTGTTATCGGCGATGTACCGCTTCGAACCACTCGAGGAGCCCGAGCCGCTCGAGCGCATGGATCCGCTCACGAAGGGGAGCTTGTTTCACGAAGTGCTGGCTGAATTTTTTCGCGCCTTACAGCAGCGGCAACTGGCAATGGCAACGACCTCTATGGATGCGGTGCTCGAAGTCCTGGACGCGACTCTCACACGGGTTGCGGCAAACTATGCAGAGCGGCTCGCACCGGCGGTGGACCGCGTATGGCAGGACGAGATTGCAAGCATCCGCACCGATCTGCATATCTGGGCCCGCGATCTCGCTCACAACACCGGCTGGGAGCCGTGGCTATTCGAATTTGGCTTCGGCCTGCCTGATTCTCCCGAGCGTGATCCAAACAGTCGGCGCGAGCCGGTTATAATCGACGGGCGATTTATCCTGCGCGGTGCGATTGACTTGATCGAGCGAAAGCCCGGGACGAATCTTCTTCGAGTCACCGATCACAAAACATCGAAAAACCGGTCCGACCGCGGCTCGATCATCGGCCACGGGCGGCAACTTCAGCCGGTGATCTATAGCCTCGCAGTTGAGGCGGCAACCGGTTTAACCGTGGAAAGCGCGCGCTTCTCATACTGCACGACTGCGGGCGGATTTACTGAACATAGTGTTGGCATCAATGAGCGCACTCGAAGGATGGGCATCGAAACGCTGGAGATCATCGACCGAGCCGTCGAGCTTGGCATGCTGCCGCCGGCGCCGGCCGAGAAGGCATGCGCCTATTGCGACTTTTTATCCGTATGCGGTCCGAACCAGGAGCGCCGCGCGCGCCGGAAATCGCGCAAGGAGATCGCCGATCTGATCGAGCTGAGGGGACGACAATGACGCTGCCGGGTCTCGCTGACCAAGCCGATCGCGATCAGATTGCTATAGCGCTGGACGATACCCTGATCGTCGAGGCCGCCGCCGGCACCGGCAAAACCACCGAGCTGGTGCGGCGCATTGTGCGCGTCATCGAAACAGGCCGCGCCGAAGTGACCGGAATCGTCGCTGTTACTTTCACGGAAAAGGCCGCCGGCGAGCTCAAGCTGCGCCTGCGCGAAGCGCTCGAAGAGGCAAGAGAACGATCCGCCAACGATTCCGCAGAGCGCCGCCGGCTCGACGCGGCGGTCGGCAGGCTTGAGGAAGCGCAAGTCAGTACCATTCACGGATTCTGCGCCGATCTTTTGAGAGAGCGTCCTGTAGAAGCG
>JAICEJ010000687.1 GCA_025924215.1 Candidatus Binatia bacterium | reverse complement strand
ATTAAGAACCTACATAAAGGCGGACGACTACATCATGGTCGGAAACATCAAAGGCGTAAGCGGCGCATCCGATGATCAGGGAGCAGCCAATTTAGCTGGATGGCGGTTCATCAAAGAGAGCGACTTCGCATCAGGAGCACGCTAGAGCGTCGCGGAGAAGAGGCGAGGATTTGGCCGGGCGCAACGGAAAGCGGCAGTCGTTGGTGTGACGCCGGAGCGGCTGTCGGCGCAAGTGAGGATACATGCTTAAAAAAGTATTAGTCACCGGAGCGACTGGTAAGATCGGCAGTCAACTCGTGCCGCGGCTCGCCGCATACAACAACATAGAAGTCCGTGCGTTGGTTCGAGATGCTGAAAAGGCCGCGTCATTAGAGGAGAGCGGTGCGGACCTCGCACTGGGTACATTTGAAGACCCGCAGGCGATCCGCGCGGCAGTTGACGGCGTCGACACCCTAGTCTTAATCACGTTACAAAATCCCAACGCCGCAAACCAGGCGAGCGCGGTCTTGGCCGCAGCGAAGGAAGAGGGTGTCCATAAGGTCGTGCGGCTTTCGGTTTTCAAGGCCGCCATTGACGGCCCGGCTGACGTTACGCGCCTACATGGACGCACCGATGCCGATATCCAAGCCTCCGGCCTAACTTATGTGATCTTGCGGCCTCCTTTCTTCATGCAGAATCTGGTGTTCATGGCGGCTCGCAGTATCGCCAGTGAAGGAAAGCTGTACTTTGGCACGGGTAAAGGAAAGCTCGCCATGATCGACCTGCGCGATATTGTAGATTGCGCCGAGCAAAGCGTGATCTCAGACGAATACGACAACCAGATTTTTACGTTAAGCGGCCCGGAGAGCTTTAGCTTCCAAGATATCGCCGATCGGTTGACACACATCTTCGCACGCCGGATCCAATATGTTGCGGTGCCGCCCGAAGCCGTGGAGCAGTCCATCCGGGCGATGGGCATGGGGGATTGGTATGCGCAGGTGATACGCGACTTGTGCAAAGCCTACAGGGAGAACTGGGGCGACGTGGTGACAGACTCGGTGCCTCACATCACCGGCCACCCTGCTCGATCATTCGACGTGTTTGCCCGTGAGATTTTTGCGCCGGCCTTAAAGCTCTGATGGCCCGCTCACAAGTTTAAGTAAGAACACTGGGCTCGGCGACTGTATTGGAGATTTCGGAAAAAAGCTTTTCATGAGTTCGTCCTATACGGCAATGAAGAAGCTTTGGAAAAGTTCTACAACGATAAACATCAGAGTCCGGTGCTGCTAAACCAGTTTTTTGCTGGCAGCCTCGCTAGGGATGAAGCGTTACGTAAATATTCGTCCTGGAGCCCAAAAACAAAGAGTTGGTGCTTAAGAGCCTGTCCAAAGGACTGCGTCTGCCGCGCCCGGAGGACGCGCTCGGCGGTTACGAGCGTCTCGCGAATTTGTACGAGCGCCGCATCTATCCCAACGTCGACGGAATTCGCTCGACGATCCGGTTCCTCGGACCTGGCAATGAAAAGATCCGCGCTCTCAAAGCGGAAAACCTAATCGACGATAGATTCGTAAAGAAGTTGGAACAGGAAGGCCGTTTCTGACTCAGGTGTAACTAAAAAGTTGACACAACGTTACCTTATCGGCTACGGTCTGCCCACGGACGGGGGGATGGAGCTAGTCCGCTTCCTGAGTTAATGCTTGAGACTCTGGAACGCGAGTTCCATCGGGATCTTCGAGGTAAATCGATTTCTCAGTGACCAACCCCCTGAAGCAAATTCCAATCATTTGCTCCTAGCAAGCAGGAGACGCGCATGCGAGCGTGGACCGTGGATGCCGACGACATCCGGGTCGCCGAAGACTTCGACGAGGCTCTGCTGCACCGCACCCCGGAGATCGACAACTTCCTGAGCCTCGACCGCGATGACAAGTTCATTGTCATAGGGACGAAGGGTTTCGGGAAGACACTGCTGCTAAAGGCCAAGCGCATCCTGTACCAGCGCCGGGGCGGGACGGCATGTCTTCCCACCGGCAATCTCCTCGACAAGCTGATCGGCGACAAGATTTTCGGCAAGGAGGCTCTCGCCTTCTTTTCGGCGTCGTCGCTTCCGTGGGCCAAGGTGTGGCTCACTGCCATCGCGGTGACGGTTCTCAAACATCTTCGCCAGACCGAGGGACTTAAGGTCAACCCGAGGCTAACGCGCCTGATCACCGACCAACAGCTGCACGGCGTCATCGATCACTTCGTGCGGCTCCTGGATTTTCCACCGAGCGACCTCCAACGCAGCGCCAGCGACACAGACGGTCACCTGGCCCCGCGCCTGCGAGCGGTGAACACGTCGGTGACGATCTTTCTCGACGGCGTAGACGAGTATTTCAACAAGCATATCGAAAGCATCCGCAACCGCCCAAGCGTGGCGGGT
>JAICEJ010000686.1 GCA_025924215.1 Candidatus Binatia bacterium | reverse complement strand
GGCCAACGTTTGCCGCTCGTCGTCGCTGTGTCTGAGCTGCCAGATCTCGGCGATATTCACTCCGAGAGCGCCAAACGTTTGACCGATATCGCCAACGATGCCAGGTCGATCTTTGACAATAAAACGAACGTAGAAAGAGCCATCGATATCGTCTTGCGGCTGCAACGCAAGTCTTCCCGGTTGCACCAGGCTTGGCAAGCCGGTAAACCACGCCGGTTTGGCTCGCGCCAATTCACAGACGTCGCCAAGTACGGCGACAGCCGTCGGGCCACCGCCCGCGCCGGGACCGACCAGCACATAGTCGCAATCGCGATCCCGACGTATGCCGCCGCTTCTTTTACCATCGAAGCAGATTGCGTTAGTTGCGCCATCGATGTCGGCGAGGAGATTGCCGTGCGGCATCAAAACCGGAGAGACAAACACCTGAACCGACGAGCCGATTCGCTTTGCTACTGCCAGATGTTTGATCGTGCTCGACCCGGTTCGTCCGGCGTAGCGAAAATCGACCGCATGAATATCTTCTATACCCTTGCGCCACGTAGTACCGGGCTGCAGCTGAAGCCCGAAGACTACCGAGCTCAATAACATTAACTTGGCTTCGGCGTCGGTGCCGCTTACGTCCGCCGTCGGATTGGTTTCAGCATAGCCTTTCTGCTGCGCTTCCTTGAGCGCTTCGGCATAGGGTTTGGCGGTCTTCTCCATTTGCGAGAGGATGTAATTGCACGTGCCGTTGACAATGCCAAAGACCGCTTCGGGTTCTTCGATCGCGAAGCTTTCAGTGAGCGATCGAATGACCGGAATGCCGCCGCCAACGCAAGCCTCGAAACGCAAGTGCCGTCCGCTCCGCTGCGCCGCTGACCAGATTTCCGCGCCATAGCGCGCCAGTACCGCTTTATCGGAGGTCACCACCGATTTTCCCTTTTCGAAAGCGCGCAGGATGTAATCACGGAAAATCGCGAGATCGCCGGGCTCCTGAAATCCCAGCGCTTCTATGACGATTTCCACTGTGGGATCGTCAATCACCTCGATTGCTTGCGAGGTGAAGAGCTCGGGACGATGCTTGAACCATTTTTTGCTATTGGGATTGCGAGTATAGATCTTGCGGACGTCGAGTTCCAAATCATCGCCGAATCTGCCCTGGGATCCGCCGAGAAGAGCATCCTGAATGGCTTCGCCGACGACGCCGGCACCCAACAAACCGACGCCTATTTTACGCCGTACAGTCATCGAAGTATGAAAGCTATTTGGAGTTCCGCCTGAGCCGTTTTAAGCGCGCGCTAATCCAGCAATCTGCCGAGGGCGCGCTTGATGTTGCGAACCGCCTGCTTAGTTCGATGCTCGTTCTCGATCAAGGCGAACCGGACGTGATCGTCGCCATACTGTCCGAATCCAATGCCGGGGGATACCGCCACTTTGGCTTCTTGCAGGATAAATTTGGCAAATTCGATGGAACCCATTTTTTTCGCGGCTTGGGGAATTTCGGCCCACACGAACATCGTGCCCTTCGGTTTTCTGATCGGCCAACCGGCGCGGACGAGACCATCGATCAAGCAGTCGCGCCGTTTTTGATACATTGAGCGAATTTCCTCGACACAATCCTGCGGTCCGTTTAACGCCTGTATGGCCGCGATTTGCACCGGCTGGAAGATCCCGTAGTCGAGATAGCTTTTGATCCGCGCCAGCGCATGAATGATATCTTTGTTGCCGACGGCGAAACCGACGCGCCAACCTGGCATGTTGTAGCTTTTGGAAAGCGAGAAGAACTCTACGCCAACCTCCTTGGCTCCGGGTACCTGCAGAAAACTCGGCGCTCGATAGCCGTCAAATGTGAGATCGGCGTACGCCAAATCGTGGACAACGATTAGGTCGTACTCTTTGGCAAATTGGACGATGCGCTCAAAAAAGTCCAGTTCGACAACTTCAGTGGTCGGATTATGCGGGAAACTGATGATCAACATTTTCGGCTTGGGCCAGGTCTGTCTGATGGCTTCTTCAAGATGGCCGAAAAAGTCCTCACTGGTAATCAACGGAATGCAACGAAGGTCCCCTCCGGCCAGAACCACCGCATACTGGTGAATCGGATAAGTCGGGCTGGGGCACAACACCACGTCGCCGGGATCGATGGTAGCCCAAGCTAAATGAGACAATCCTTCTTTGGCGCCGATGGTGACGATGGCTTCAGCGTCTGGATCTATATCGACCTGGTAGCGACGCTGATACCAATCTGAGATCGCCACGCGCAGTTTGTAAATGCCGCGCGACACCGAGTAACGATGGTTCTGCGGTTTGCTTGCCGCCTGGATATGCTTTGCCAGCTCCTGGGGCGGCGTCGGATGTTCGGGGTTACACTTCCCGAAGTCTACAATGTCTTCGCGGCGGTGTCGCGACTGGATCTTCAT
>JAICEJ010000685.1 GCA_025924215.1 Candidatus Binatia bacterium | reverse complement strand
CTCGAACCCGTCGTGTCGACGACCATTTTGATGACTTCCTCGCGGTTAGCCGGATCCCGCATGAAGCGAAACGAGGCGCCGAGACCGCGCACATAGCGAACCAGCGCGGCCTTATTGTTTTCCGCCCACGACTGTCTTGCCGCGCTGACGATGAACTGAAAATTGGGCATGGCATCGGTCGAAACACCCAAACGCCGATAGCCCTGTCCCATCAGCAGCAGATCTTCGGGCTGGCCTAGCGGTACGGCATCGCATTCGCCTTTGCGCAGGCATTCCGACCGCGCCGGCGTGCCGACGAGTTCTTTAAGTTTGAAGTCGGACTCGATAACGCCGTTCATGGCCATGAGCTTGCGCGTCGAAATAGAGATCGTATCCACCGCCAGTGAAAGTCCCACGGTTTTTCCCTTCAACTCGGCAAATGATTTGATCTCTGGCTTGACGATCAGACTGTAGATCGGCGTCGCTGTCTCGCCGGCGATGGCGACACCATCCGAACCCCTGAGCACGGACTGAATAAGATAGGGTGTCGCGGTGCGTGTGATATCGACTTTGCCGTCGTTGAGCGCGATCATCATGTTGTCGGCGCCGCCTTCGATTGGCATGAGATTGAGTTGGATGCCTTCGCGCTCGAACAAACCTTTGCGTTGGCCGATTACGAACTGGACAGCGGATACGGTCTTGATCGATGAGGGAATTTGGCCGTAGCGGAGCGTGACGCTTTGTGCGAAAAGCGATGATTCGACGAAGATGGGCAAGACTAAAATGCCGAGTAGCGAAGAAATCTTCCCGATCATATTAGATCTCCTTCCAACTGATGTGATTTGCCCAACGACTGCCACGAGCGAGGGACGTGACGATTCCTGACAGGTAGACTGTTATTAAGAGATATCCGCCGTCACCCACGACGCTCGGGCGTGCGCGGCATACAGCCATCTACCTCCGTGCATGCTCATTAGGCAAACGGAAATAAGCAGTCCAGCTTTATCTTCTGTGTCCAGATCAGCGCATGACACGCACCACCCAGAGACATCACAGTAATTTGCGCGGCTACCATGGCAGCAGATCTCGCTATGTCTACATTGAATAAGCATCTAGGCGATTGTTGGTTTGACCGTCGGACAACATTCTACCCTAGAACATAAGTAAACACCTTCGAGGTGCTTAACCGCGGGCATAAGATAATCGTGTAGTGTTGCTTCTGTAATCGCCGGATCTTTCCATGCTCCGGCGATTACATGATTGACGATGGCGTCTCGTTTCGATCTGCGAAAACTTTGCCGTCTTCTATTCCGAGCGGTGTTGGTTAGAGCGTCAAGAGTAAAGGCGACCAGTAACAATTTCATTGACTACGATACAGTTCAATGCATTGACCTTGGCTGCCTGGCGAACCATTGACATCGATCTCACCTCGATGGAAAGATCGCCTCACGAAAGGAGCTATCAAAATGAAGACCCTGCTCATCGCGCTATTTTTTATTGCTTCGTTTTGCAGCAATTCTGCCCTTGCGCAGCTCAAAATGACCGTCGGCCAGGCGGGCATCAATCCCGGCACCAGCCTTTATTTCATCGCCCAAAAAGAAAAACTCTTCGCCAAGCATGGGGTCGAAGTAAACATCGTCGCGACCACCACTACTGCGGCGGTGCAAGGCATGCTCGGCGGCAGCCTGCATTTGACCCTCGGCGCCGGCCCGGCGTTTATAGCCGCAACATTAGAAGGGTCACCCCCGTTTGCAGTGATCTCTTCTTGGGTGAACGTTTTTCCCTATTACATCGTGGCGCGCAAGGAGATCGCTGAGATCGCCGATCTCAAGGGCAAGACCGGCCAAGTGGGCGCCACCTTCGGATCGGCGCCCGACGTGGCGCTGCGCTTCGGCCTGAGCAAGCTCGGTTTGAATCCGGAAAAAGACGTTAAGCTCGTTCAGATGCCGAGACCCGATTGGATCAACGTCATCGCACAACTCGAGCAAGGCGACGTGCAGTTTTCTGTGCTTCCGCCTCCCTACGACCGCATGGGCGCGCCAAAAGGCATCCACGCGCTCTACGCGCTGCCGGACCTCGGCATTCACTGGCAACAAAACGGCGAATGGGTCTTGAAATCCTATGCCGCGAAAAACCGGGAGGCCTTGCTGCGCTTTGAACGCGCTTTGGGCGATGCCATGAATGTGTATTTCAATCAGAAAGAAAAAACCATCGGTTACCTCATGGAATTTCTCGGCAGCAAGCGCGATGACACCGAATATGCCTACGCGGCTTACGCCAAATGGGCCGACAGAAATCCCAGGCCGACAACGGATTCGATCAAGAATACGCTAACCGCCATTGCCGCCACGACGCCGGCCGCCGCCAAGGCCGATCCGACGGCATTTATCGACACCAGCTTCGTCGATCAGTTGCTGAAAGAAGGATATTT
>JAICEJ010000684.1 GCA_025924215.1 Candidatus Binatia bacterium | reverse complement strand
CCATTTTCTTTTAATCCCGTATATTCTGCGTGAACCATTCCAGCGGCAGCGGATGTCCGAGACCTTTAGCGCGCGCCAGATTGTAAGCCGTGCCGCCGACGGCGGCGAACTGCAGGCCTTGGGTGCCCTGATTGTTTAGAAACGTGATCTGTTGATCATTGGCGCGGCCGATCCAACGGCCGGCCATGACATCGGGCACGGTGCCGATCCCCGGGTTGTCGATTTCGTAATGTGGCGCCGAGGGGATCTTGCTTTTTTCATCGGCGTTGCCGGCGATGTAACCGAACATGCCGTCGCTGCCCGTGGTTACTTCGGGAGCGTTGCGGTCGGCGAACAGAGTGGATGTGCCGAGGCGGGCGATCACGTCGGCCCGCTTTAGAACGTCAGGACCGGCTTCGTTATTGCGCACATTATTGATATGCATTCCGGGCTCGAGCCAGTCGGCCTTGATCACCGGAACCAGCGAGTCGGTGGTCAGCGCAACCACGTCGGCGCCTTTCAGCGCTTTTTCCGGCGAGTCAACGGCGATCACTTCCATGTCCAGCTTCTCGGTCATTTCAGCGGCATAAGCTTCGCGGTTGGCTTTGGTCGGGCTGAATACGCGCATGACTTCGATGGGTTTGACGTGTTTGATCGCTTCGGCATAGGTACGTGCCATGCCGCCGGAGCCGATCATCGCCAAGACTTTCGAGTTCTGCCGCGCCAGGTATTTGGTTCCCAGCCCAGCGCAGGCGCCGACCCGCATATGCTGCAGGTACCCATCGTTGATGATAGCCAGAGGCTCGCCGTTGCGCGTGCTGGTGAGAAATATCAGGCCGCAATAGGTTCCGCGCTCGATGCAGTATTTGTCCTCGACGATGAAGCCGTCTTTGTTTTCCCACGCCAGCATGTCCGATTTCATGCGGATGGCGAAGACGCCAAGTTTGCGCGATGCGCCTTCCATGGTTCCCCAACGATAGTAGTGAGGTTCTTGCGGAACATAGAAATCGATCCGCGGCCGGTAACCGGCGCGCAATTGATTAAGCTCGTGGTATGCCTCCTCCATCGCTTGAATGCAGGTGGGCATGTCGAGAACCTGCTCAACGTGAGCATTGGTAAGAAAAATCATGTTCGCTCCTAACATGATCGTGTTCGTGAAACGTGACCGGAAAAATTCTCCGGACACAAAAGGCAACCCGAGCACGAAGTAAATCGATGGTAGTCTTGTGTCGACTTTGATATAGCCCGTCGAAAACACAGTGTAAAGCTGTTGGAGGGAGTTATGAGAGCAGTTGCAAAGGCGTTGATCGTTTTGTGCGTATTCAGCTTCGTTGCCAACGCGGCAGCGCAGGAAAAATTCCGCGCCGCCAGCGGTGGCTTTTCGACTGCAATCCATGCGCTGCTGTGGCTCGCTTACGAGAAGAAGATTTTTCAGAAATACGGCCTCGACGGCGAGTACCTGGCGTTGGAGAGCGGCACGCCGGCGATGCAGGCGCTGCTCGCCAACGAACTGCAAATAGTCTTTACTACCGGGGCTCTGGCGATCACCGCCAATCTGCAGGGAGCCGATGCGACGATTATCGCCGGCGGCATCAACTTCATTCCCAACAAGCTGCTGGTTCGTCCAGACATAAAAACGCCGGAAGGTTTAAAAGGAAAACGAATTGCCATCAGCCGCTTCGGTTCGGCATCAGATTACGCAACTCAAGTGGCGTTGGAAAAGCTCGGCATCAACCCCAAGGACGTGACCATCGTCCAGACCGGCGGCAATATGACGCGGCTGGCGGCTTTGAGCCAAGGGACTGTGCACGCGACCTTGTTAAGCGAACCGCACACCACAGTCGGCATGAGAGAATTCAAGCTAAATTCGCTCATCGATCTGGCCGAGAGCGGTGTGGCATTCCCGCAGAATTGCTTTATCGTAAAGCGCAGCTACTTCGAGGCCAACCGTCCGAAGATCGTCAACGCCATGAAAGCGATCATCGAGAGTTACTTCGTTTTGCGCAAGGATAAACCCCTAGCCGTTTCCTTGATGAAGAAATACAATCGGGTCAGTGATGAAGATGCCAGTCTCGGCTACGATTACTACCTGGCCAAATACGGCGATGGCGTGATGGTGTTGCCGGACCGCAAGGGGCTGGAGTTTATCATTTCGCAGGTAGCTACCACCAACGCAAAAGCCAAGGGACAGACGCCGGAGAGCCTCAGGCTCCTGGACGGCAGCGTTTTGGAAGAAATCAAGAAAAGCGGATTCATCGACAAATTTAAAAAATAGCCAGTAGCTCAGATAATCTGCCGAAGATGTTGATGTACCAAGCCGCGCGATTGTTCTTGCGATTTGAACGGCTTAAACTGCTTGACTGGTTTGAACGAACTCTTTAGCTGGGAGTGAAATCATGGCTGGTGTGATCGACGCAGATACGCATATCGCCGAGTCGGAGGCGATGT
>JAICEJ010000683.1 GCA_025924215.1 Candidatus Binatia bacterium | reverse complement strand
GAAAGGAAACGGCATGTTCGTGCGCAAAGACGGCCCGGTGCGCGAACCGCGCGATCTGGCGGGACGTGTCATCGGTTCGCATCAGGGGCCGCACGCAATCCACCGATACTTGCTGCGGCACAAATTCGACATCGATGATGCCGGTTTGCAGTGGGTCTCCCATCCGCAAGAACAACTGTTAGGGGCATTGAAGCGGGGAGATGCCGACGCGGTGGTGCTGCTCGATCAGTTCTTCTTCCATGGCGAACGAGATCCGGAAATCGAGTGCCTCTATACGGACGGCGAGATTTGGCATTCGCTACTGGGTTTTTCGGAAATCATCAAGCACATGATCGCCATGCAAGAAACGTTGTCGCGCGAGCAGCCCGATTTGAAAGAAAAGCTGCAAGCCGCGTTTCGCGCCTCTTTCGCTTACAGCGAAAAACATCTAGAAGAAATTGCCGGCGAGTTCGTTAAGACTTACCCCGGCGATAAACAGGCTTTGCTTGCTTCTGCGCGGTATCCCAAGATCGAATTCACATTGACAGAAACCGAGCAGAAGCTGGTCGACGCAGAGATGGACATGATGGTTGAAGTCGGCTGGATTCCGCACAAAGCGCCTGTGCATTCTCTGTTTGCGATTTAGCCGCAACAAAGTTGTTTAGTATGGACGTCGATTTTGGTTTCGGAAAGAAATAATCGTCATCGCTTCAAGCAAGCGGTCGGAGCAATCATTTTTGCTTTCCTCATCTCCTCCTGTAGCTTGACAGGGATGCCTATCCGGAACGAAACAGAGTTGCTTCGCGATGCTTCGGCTACGATCCAGGAGATCAAAGCATTCGAAAGAGATCTGGGACTCGAGCCTACTCAGGCCCTGGCGCAAACTAGCGAACAAAGAACTCCAACTTCGATGTTGTGGTTTTGGCTACAACGCGCGGGTACCCTAGCTTTGCGAGATCCGATTGATGTTCGTTTGACTCTGGGGTTTGCCAAGACAAAGGAAGAAGTTCCGCTTGATCAGGTCTACCGAGTCGACGGCTACAGCGTTTATTACCGCCAGGGCAACGAGTTCGCCGACCCCAGATCGGTGGCCACGGAAAGTTTTGCGCGCGAGGGTGCCGTGCGTCAGGTGACGGTGGTGATCCACGAGGATTTGCACGGTGACAGTAATTTTGACCTGCCATGGGAGATCGAAGAATCGCTAATCACCCCCCTAGGTTCGATAGCGGCGGTGGAGTTCTTCAAGCGAAGGTCGGATTCAGCCAATCTTGAGAGAGCCCAGGAACGATTAGACGATGAAAGGCAACTGTCACGAGAACTCGGCCAATTGGTCACGGCGGCGGAAGCCATTTTTAACAATGAATCTGTCGAGAACGCGAAACAGAAGATCGTGGCGATGATTCCTTCGTATCCCGTTTATCACCGCCATTTTCAGCGCCAGATTCGAGGCCAGCATCCAGAGACCGCCATCGAAGCTAAACTCAGTCACGACATGGCTTACTATCGCCACTTCGATCGCATTGTAGCCCTTTACGAGACCACCCAGGACTTAGAGGCGCTGGTGCGAAACCTGCGCAAGGCGCCGAGAGACGCCCAGGCAGTGACCGCTTATCTCCAATCTTTGCGACCAAGCGATGCGGTTGCGACCCTCGATTCAGCCACTGGGGGCGATTAGAGCTCCACTGCGGATACCCGAATCTACGGCTTCGGTGACATTTCGGAAATGGGTCAGGCTCAAGGAAGCTGGCGGAAGACACATCGGTAGAACCGATTTTTGGACAGCATCCCCCAGGACGAGTTGCTGCGCATACTGTTAAGGAGCAAAACAATCGATCAGGCAAATCAGAGGCTGGCTCTATAACTCGCATTGCCGTTCGACACCCTTCCTTCGAAAAACCCGCTTCAACTGGTTATCTTATATTTCCTGGGCAGCCGGCGTCCCTTGAGTCACTTGATCAAGAGGCCTGATTACATGAGACAGATGCGGATTTTAACGTTCTTTGTGATGACGGCAACGTTGTTTTTGCCGGCTGCGCTAGCACGCCGGTGTTGGTGACCCAATAGAGCAATCCCGCTTACGAATCGCCGTTTTTCAAAAAAATAGCAGTGAGTTGTGTCGATGGGCAAAGCTATCGGAGTTTTCCCGAGGATGCGAAACTCGATGGAACGAAAGTGAAACAAATGGCGAAAGAAGCCAGCGCGGATGGCGCGCTCATTATTCGGTCAGTCAGCGTTGAAGAGAAGACAGAAGTCAGCCCTACTTACTTCCCTTCAACCGGATTCGGTATTTTTGGCCGGCATGTTTCGGCTACATGGTACGGTTGGTACGGCGCGGCGCGTGTTTATCGGTATGAGGAGTATACGTCTGAAGCGACTTTTAACGATCTGATCAAGAATCAAGTCGTTTGGACCGGTACTCTCAAAACAACCGCGCCCGACAATGTCGATTCGGCAATTAAGACT
>JAICEJ010000682.1 GCA_025924215.1 Candidatus Binatia bacterium | reverse complement strand
CATGTTTTTGAGCGGATCGTCTTAAAACGCAGAACCGACGGGCTCTATGACGCCGCGCGCGGCGTCAACGCTCATCAACAGCATCTACGGCTGTTGCAAGCGATGGAGCAGCGTAATATCGCTGAGGCGGTGAGCATCGTGCGGGCGCACATCCGCAAAGGAAAACAGAACGTGCTTTCAGATTTGGAGCAACGGTTGGCGATCCGAGAATTACGTACAACAGCAACAGTTGAAAAAAGTGAAAACCAAACACAAAGAAAGGAAGAGAAATGGCCGCAGATCTAGTGATAAAAAACGGTTGGGTGGTAACACCCGAAGAAACGTTCCAAGGGGGAGTTGCCATCAGCAACGAGAAAATCGTCGCGATCGGCGCTAACGATGTATTGCCTCAAGGGAAAGAAGAAATCGATGCCAAGGGGAAACACATACTCCCGGGGATCATCGATGGACACGTCCACTTCAGGGAACCAGGGATGACCCACAAGGAGGACTTCACCACCGGGTCGACCGCCGCCGTTTGTGGCGGAATCACCTCGGTCGTTGACATGCCGAATACTGTTCCCCCTACGGCCCAAGCCGAGCAGGTGAAAATAAAGCAGCAGTTGGGCGAGGCCAAGTCACTCGTCGATTTTGGCGTCACCGGTGTCGTTGTGCAAACCAACACCAAAGACATTTTGCCGATGGCCGACGCCGGCGCTATTGGCTTCAAGATTTTCTTCGGTGAGACTATTGGTAATCTCCCTTTCCCGGACGACGGCATGTGCATGGAGGCATTCGACTACATCGCGCAATCGAAGTTGCCGTTGGGAATTCACGCAGAAAATCGGCAGATCATGGCGTACTGCACCAACAAGCTAAAAAGCGAGGGAAAGAACGAGGCCCGTTACTGGGAGGCATCGCGCCCGGATATCTGCGAGGCAGAATCCGTCCATCACGCGATTTTCTTCGCAGAGATGTTCGGCACCAAGCTGCATGTCTTCCATATGAGCTCTAAACAGGCAGCCTACATGGTGCGCGATGCCAAGGCCCGAGGCATGAGGGTCACTGCCGAAACCGGCCCGCATTACCTCCTGCGCGAGCCCAACGACATGGATCAAGTCGGCTCATTGCTGAAGATGAACCCGCCGGTGCGAACCAAGGATCACGGCGAAGTTCTGTGGCAGGGCCTTCGTGAAGGATTCGTTGACACTCTGGCCACCGATCATTCACCGCATACTCTCGATGAAAAAGGTTCGGATATCTATGGAAAACTAACCAAACCGGCAATCTGGGACTGCATCTCGGGTTTCTGCGGCGTTGAAACTGGCGTCCCCCTGATCTTGACTGAAGTGAACAAAGGCCGCCTGACGCTGAATCAGTATGTCAAGGTAGCCTGTGAAAATCCGGCTAGGGTTTGGCAGGTCTACCCAAAAAAGGGCGCCATCAGGCTTGGCTCGGACGGCGATATCACCATCATCGATATGGATAAGGAAGGCACCATCGACGTCAATAAGCTGCACAGCAAAAACAAGCCGTCCCCGTGGCACGGTTGGAAAGTCAAAGGGCTACCGGTATGCACGATAGTGCGAGGTCATGTGCAAATGCGCGACGGCGAGCCCTGTGGTAAGCCGATCGGCCGCATGCTCAGGCCTCTAATCTAGGTCTCCGCAGTCAATTTAAAGCGAACGTCCGGCGGCATACGCTGAATCGGTTCTAGCAGTGGGTGACATTTTCTTTTCGTCCTAACTCAATTTCGGTTTGCCGCTGGCCGTCTTCGCTTTCGCAAGGAAGTAGCCGATGAAACGCACAGAAGCTTTCGAGATGTACCAGCCGACTTCGCTTAGTGAGGCCAGTCTGCTCCTGAAAGAGAAAGGCCCTGGCGGCCGGTTTCTTGCGGGAGGCACCGACCTGGTGATCGCGATGAAGGAGAAAGGTCTGGTGCCGAAGTATGTTGTCGATCTCAAACGACTTCCGGGATTATCCGGCATCCGGCAAAATAGCGACGGCAGCATTGTTATCGGCGCGTTGACGACCATGCGCGAGATCGAGATATCTCCGCTGCTCACGAAGAAGTATCCCTTTCTTTGCCAAAGCGCGGCGGAAGTGGGTTCAATACAGATCCGCAACCGGGCAACCATCGGCGGCAACATGTCCAATGCCACACCTTCAGCCGATGTCGCGCCAAGCCTGATTGCGCTTCAAGCCACAGCAAAAATCGCCAGGGCCCGCTGCGAACGCAGCGTAGCGATCGAAGAATTCTTCCGCGGTCCTGGGCTGAATATCATGGATCCGGACGAGATTCTTACGGAAATCACAATACCGAAAACTAGCCCACGGCTTGTCGGCGAGTACATCAAGTTCTCGCCACGCGAGATGATGGATTTGGCATACGTCGGTATTGCGGTAGCGTACACGCTTGGCGAAAAGGAAAATAAAAATAAATGCTCGGACGTGCGGATTGTT
>JAICEJ010000681.1 GCA_025924215.1 Candidatus Binatia bacterium | reverse complement strand
TCCGGGCGCCATCAAGTTTTATAAAGAAGTAGGGGTCTGGACCCCGGTGCATGAATCTCGTACGAAGGAAGTCTGCCAGTAAAAGCGGTCGTACTACATAGTAAAAACATCTTCGAAAATTTCGGACGGAAGGATCCGACTGGGAAGCCTGGCCGCATTATTGAAATGGCACGATGATTTGCCTACATTATGTTCTGCAAAAGTGAATACCAGCCCGAGATCTTTCGTGACAGCGTCCGACTTTAAAGCTGAACGCCTTGGCAGCTCTCAATCCGCTACGCAAAGTCGCCCGAATTCTTACTAATAGGCAAGCCCGATAAGTGATCGCGGCCGGCATGGCCGCTCGGCAGCACTCCTCGGCAACTCGTGCGCGGTCTGCCAGACGGACTCTAAAAAACCTATAGCCCGTCGATGCAGCCGATGATGCGTCAGCTGTGGTGCTAAGCCGCTGGTAGCCGAATCCCCAGGACATGCAGAGTTCCAGTTGGGTCGACTGTATACGATTGGATCGCGGCGTAAACGGAAGGAACAGCGGTCGAGCTATTTTCCTGGCTTCTTGGTTCCAGGCGCAAGATACCCTCGCGAAAAATCAGACTTGATACGGTTCGCACCCGCTCGCCAAAACGGCACGTAGCTTGCGGTAGAGTTCGGTCATCAAGACCGTGTAACCTGTCTACGCACTCCTCGATACGACCTGAACTCAAGGAGGGCAAAATGGCGGATTCTATTCTAGTCGCTCTTGACGAAACCCAGCACATCCACCGCTTCATGTCCCATGTGAAATCGACCGCTCGGCCGGGCGACACTATTATCTTTCTGATACGCATGGCGACATCAACCTGGGGCGACGTGGAAACTCATCTGCCCATGGTCGCAACCGGCAACATAACCTCGCGGGAATACCGGGACAGCGCATGGCGATTCAACGTCGACCAAGAAAAACAGAAAGCAGAACGCAACCTAGAATTGATCTGCGAAGCGCTCCGGCGCAAGGGGATTAACGCAGAGGTTAAAATGTATGCAGGCGGGTTGAGCAAAGCAGTGCGCGAATGCGCAAAAGCAGGCGCTACTCGCTTAATTATGATGCCGGCGAATTACCCAAGGATCCAGGTGGTAAAGGCTTTTTTAGCTGCTCTGAAATTATTTAACCATCACATGCCCGCGGTAGCGTTGCTGCCTCCCAGGTATATCGAGCGATGATGTCTGACAGTTGCCTGGATGAAAGCTTGTGCCTGGGCGAAGCTGCTCGGACACATCCCTTACTGAGATGTGGCCGAGCCAATCTCGCATAGCATTCGTGTGCTCTCGGGTAGTGACTTCTCGGGTAGATTTTAATTTTCCAAGGCCGACTGCGATGCGCTTTCTCCGGCCAAGATTCCGGTCACCAGCGCTTGCATCAAACCGCCGGTGTAGCCGCCGCGATAGCCGCCCATCAGCCCGCCTATGGCGTCCCCGGCAGCGTAGAGGCCGTGAATCGGCTTCTCGCTTTCGTTCAGAACTTCGGCGCGTCCATTCACGAGGATGCCGCCCATGGTGAAAGTAATTCCGGGAACGACTCGCAAACCATAGAATGGCGCGCGCAGCGGTCTCGGCTTGCCGGTGCGCGGGATATTTAACGCGCTGAGGTTATTCGAACCGATGGCGCGATTATAATCGTCGAGTGTCCGAGCAAGTCGCTGATCATCGACACCGAGGATTTTCGCCAATCCCTCGATCGACGAATCCTTGTAAATCTCGCCCTCTTTATCGAGAAGCCAGGGATTCGGCGCCGGCGTGTTCACTGAATTCGAAACGGCATCGGCTTTTGCCGCGTGCCAGCTTTGCTGATCGAAGATGAGAACCGCCCCAGTCACGTCATCCACTCGCGCCAACTCATTTGCCAGCGCGACATCGCCCCGTCCCTCATCGATAAGGCGTTGACCGTCGCGGTGAATGAGAATTCCTTCATCGACGAACGAGTCCAAACGGGGGTAAGGCCAAAACCGGTCATCCGTGAGAGCTTTTCGCGACAACAAGTGGCCGTAAAAATATTTGAGATTGACCGCCTTAGCGCCAACTTCGATTGTCATGCGCAAGCCGTCGCCCGTGCATTGCTTGGAGCCCCGCAGCTTACATTCGTCGGCGTGAGGGCCGATGTATTTCTTCACCAGTTCCTTATTAGCGCTGAAGCCGCCTGTACAGAGCACGGTTGCGCCAGCCCGCAGTTCGATCTGTTCGCCCGCCCGTGTGCCGATAACGCCGCCGATCCGACCACTTTCATAGATCAATTTTTCTCCTTTGACGCCGCTTACGTAGCTTCCGCCAAGTTGGTTCAGACGTTTTTTGAGACTCGCGAGCGCGCGCGTGCCGACATCTTTCTTGTAAACCGGCGCGAGCGAGACCTCCCCCGCCTGATCCAGCCAAACTCTGCCGGCCGCGCTTTCATTGACTTTAACCCCGCTGCCAATCAGCCAGTCGAG
>JAICEJ010000680.1 GCA_025924215.1 Candidatus Binatia bacterium | reverse complement strand
GCGGGTGGAAAGTGGGTGAAAGGCCAAGGCAGGCGATGAACTCTGCCGCCTTCTTCATCGATGGCGATAAATGGAAGATTGCAGGTAGCTGTGACAAGCGCGCGACACAAAGAATGAATTTGCGCTGGTTCGCAGCAATTGCGGCTAAAGAGAATAAATCCGCCAAAATTTAGCGACCGGCAGATCTTCAATTCGGCCGTTGTCAGCTCATAACCGCTAATACCCACCATCAGCATCTGTCCGACGTCGCTCTCTAGTTTTTCCACGATCAGCAACTCTTCACACGGTGGACGATTTTTAATGGACTGTGTTATATTCGCAGACTTCCATGAGCAATACCAAGTACATTGTGGTCGAGGGACCAATTGGCGTGGGCAAGAGCAGCTTGGCCAAGATTCTTGCCAATGAGTTTCAGGCTCGATCCCTGTTCGAGCGCATTGAAGACAATCCGTTTTTGCCAAAATTTTATAAGGCGCGGCAAACCTATGCGTTTCAAAATCAGACATTTTTCTTGCTCAACCGTTATCAGCAACAGATGGAGCTAAGTCAGCAGGATCTCTTTAACCAGAATATTATCGCCGACTATTTGTTTGCAAAAGATAGAATTTTCGCGACTCTGACGTTGAGCGTCGAAGAATTGAACCTGTACCAGCAAATCTACTCTCTTTTGAATGCCCGGGTGCCCAAACCCGATCTGGTGGTCTACCTGCAGGCCCGTCCAGAAGTACTTTACAAGAGAGTTAAAAAAAGGGATAAAAAATACGAGCGCGGCGTAACTTTCGAATACCTGAACGAGGTAGCTCAGGCTTATAACCAGTTCTTTTTCCATTATGACGAAACGCCACTGCTGGTGGTGAACACGTCAAAGATTGATTTCGTTGAGAGCAGCAAGGATCTGGCTGACTTGATCAAGGAAATCAACAATATGGGTTCGGGTACGCAGCACTTTATACCGCTTGGATCCAGATAGTTGGACTGAGACGGATGCCAACATTGAGTAGCGATTTGCGGAGAGCCTTTTAACAGGTTCTTCGGTCCTATTGGCCTTCCGGCTTGTC
The DNA here is from genome assembly GCA_025924215.1 of Candidatus Binatia bacterium. Lineage (GTDB taxonomy): Bacteria > Desulfobacterota > Binatia > UBA9968 > UBA9968 > WHTF01. The sequence continues at coordinate 1,403 of JAICEJ010000680.1, read as the reverse complement.
TGGGGGGCTTTTTTTTTGCGGGAGGGTAGCCGCATGGCGGAAAAGGTCACTGTGCCGGGCATTGTCAAAATGAAGCCAGAAGGAAAAAAAATTACTTGCCTTACGGCTTACGACTACTCGCTTGCGCGAATCCTCGATGATGCTGGCGTAGACGTTATATTGGTGGGGGACTCTGTCGGCAGTGTTGTTCAAGGGCAACCCAATACTTTATCCGTTACGATGGATGAGATGATTTATCATACGCGTATCGTGGCGCGGGGTTGCAAGCGTGCTCTTGTCGTCGGCGATATGCCGTTCTTATCCTTTCAAGTTGGCAGGGAACAAGCGCTGCGCAATGCCGGACGATTCCTTCAAGAAGCTGGCGCGGAAGCGATCAAGCTTGAAGGCGGCGTAAGCATGAGCGACACCATCGCAGCCATCGTCAACGCCGGAATTCCAGTAATGGGACACGTCGGTTTGACTCCCCAGTCGGTGCATCAGTTCGGCGGCTACAAGATCCAGGGTCGTGAAAAAGGACAACACGAAATTATTATACGGGATGCTTTGGCCGTCCAAGAGGCGGGGGCCTTTGCCATTGTAGTTGAAGGGGTTCCAACGGCTCTAGCTAAGGACATTACGGAACGCATAAGCATTCCAACGATTGGAATCGGCGCCGGTATTCACTGCGACGGACAGGTTCTAGTACTGCATGACATGCTTGGTCTGTTCGACGATTTCACTCCTAAGTTCGTCAAACGCTATGCCGACATCAAAGGGTCGGTGGCTGCCGCGGTAAAGGATTTCGTCGATGAAGTGAGGGAGCGTAAATTTCCTGGTGAGGAACATTCGTTTAAGTGAGACTGACTAATCCCATGAGGGATTTCGCGACGGACCGTTATCGAATGCGCATAATCCGGAAGACTACAGAGATGGCCGTTTGGAGCCAAGCTGAGCGGCAGCAAGGCCAACGCATTGCGTTCGTGGCGACAATGGGCGCTCTCCATGAAGGACACTTAAGCCTGGTGCGTGAGGCCAAGAGAAGAGGGAATCGAGTCGTGGTCTCGATTTTTGTTAATCCAACGCAGTTTGCTCCGGGTGAAGATTTCGCCGCTTATCCCCGAAACTTTGTCCGTGATCGCGGTTTGCTCGAGACAGAAGGAGTAGACGTACTCTTCCACCCGGCGGCTGAAGACATCTACCCACCGGGCAATAAAACGCATGTTGAAGTCAAAGAGCTTAGTAACATCTTATGCGGAGCGCGACGGCCGGGTCACTTCCAGGGGGTCGCTACCGTTGTGACCAAGCTTTTCAATGTCGTTCGCCCGGACGTGGCTATTTTTGGAGAGAAGGATTACCAACAACTGCAGATCATTAGACGGTTGGTGCGCGATCTGTTTTTGGACGTTGAAATTGTCGGCCATCCG
>JAICEJ010000679.1 GCA_025924215.1 Candidatus Binatia bacterium | reverse complement strand
CCGGCTAGCGTCGGAGTAAAGTTCTGCTGTCGTCCAGGAGCGCTAACAACTTCTTGCCGAAATCGGCGTTGTCGTAATATCCTTTGAATTGTTCTGAGCCGACTCCAAGTGCCGCGACGGCAACCGGATTGTTGGTATGAGAGGATGTCTGCCAATAAGCTTGCGTGTTGTTGGCGATCATCAATCCCAGAGCATGAGCGGTTGGATCGATATACAGCGTGCGCGACGGCGGCTTGCGGGCGATGATCGCTTGTTTAAATTCCGGCGCCAGCGTGAATCCGCTGAAGTGCTCCCGCATCAGTTTATCTACGCCCTCTTCCGTAGGCGCCGGTCCGAGAATTCGCGACGCTTGCTGAAGCGAAATGGTGATGGCTTGAAGCTTCTTTAGGTCCGCGTTGGTGGCCGCTGCCTGGTTGTCCGATCTTGTGCTGCTTAGATCTTTCAAAGCCATGGTAAAACCCAACCCGCCGGTCTCATGATCCGAGGTAACCAGAATCAGGGTCTCGCGCGGGTACTTCTTGTAAAACTCGTAGGCGAGTGCGATGGCGCGGTCGAATTCGCGGTAATCATGGATCACGGCCGCGATATCGGAGAGATGGCTCGCGGTATCGATGTTCTCGTTTTCTATGAATGCGAAAAATCCATGGGGATTATCATCGTGCAGATGACGAATTGCGGCACGGGTCATGTCGTAGACCGATGGCTCGCTGTCTTTTTTGCGTTCAATCTCAAAGCTCATCTCTTTATCACTGAACAGGCCGAGAAGTTTGCCACCTGACGTCCGCTCAAGCTCGAGTTTGTTGCTAACCTTCTGATAACCTTTTTTTTGAAAGGCGGCGATCGCATCGGTTTCGTCGTTGCGTCGGCTTCCGGGCTGGCCCTTGGGCACAAAGTGCTCTTTGCCACCGCCGAGAATGACGTCCGGCTCGAGCTCAAGATAACGATCGATGATCGAAGCGAAATGCCTACGATTGGGAACATGGCAGACAAACGCCGCGGGACTGGCGTCATAGACGGTTGAATTCGTTACAAGCCCGATGCGCATGCCGCGTTTTTTCGCCTGCTCCATCACCGTACTCGGTACGGAGCCGTCGGCGCACACGCCCAAGGCGCCGATGTTGGCTTTACACCCACTGGCCAGAGCGGTGGCCGCGGCGGCGGAATCCGTGGAAAGAGAATTCGCCGCATGCGTTGTCATTAGCCCGACGCTCCCTTCCTTCATGATCCTGTCGCTGATCACCATTCCTTCATTATACACTTGCCGGTTGTATTGTCGGGTGATCTCGAGGTGGGCGATGCCGCCGCCGTCTGCAAGAAATAAAAAGACGTACTTTGGGGGCGCCGATTGGCTTTGCGCTGCGCCCGCTCTGATTACGAGCCAGCCGCCAACTAGCAGCGAGAGCGCGACAGCGCAGGCGAGTGAGCGACGAAAAAATTGCGTCATCCTAACCTGGACTTTCGTTATGTTTGAGTCTGACCCGGCGCAATTCAAGCCACAAGGAAAGGCAGACGTAATAAATTGGAAAGATAAGAGAGACCAAGACAATCTCACGCGGTGGTTGAGGCAGCCAGTAAATTATAGCCAAAATCGCAAGGCCCCAGAGAATGCCCAGAGTGTTTGTCCATGAACGGAAGTACGGGCTCCGGCTTGGATAGATATATCTAATCGGCACGAACACAAGGATCGCTAACGTCAGAATCAAAAAGGCGTTGAACCAAAGCGGCGCCCTTAGAACGTAGAGGTACAAAGCCACGATATTCCAGTATGAGGGAAAGCCCAAGAAAAAATGATCGGCCGTTTTGGCTTGTTTCTGACAGAAGCCGTAAGCGCTTGCAAGCAAAGGAAAAGCAATCAACCAGAGCGCATCCTGAGACGGCAACAAATTGGCGCGGATGAGGAACAGACACGGCACGACAACATAGTTGAAGTAATCAATGATGTCTTCTAGGCGATCTCCATCGAAGTTCGGCAGCAACTCTTTGACCCGCGCCGTTCTCGCCAGAGTGCCATCCGAAGCGTCGATGGCGACGGCTAATGTCATTAGAAAGAAAGTTTCTTGAAAACGAAGCTGTTCAATGAAGAGAATCGCTATAAAGGCGATGACTGCCCCGAGGGCGCTATAAAGATGAACTAGCCAAGCGAAGATCAGTCGTGCGGTCATCCAACCGCTTATGTCGCTGAAGCGGCAAAGCTGGGCCGCGCTTTCAGACGTTCGATCCACGCAATTGTGTTTTTATACTTCGGATCGACAGCGATACCAAAACGATCCAATAGGTCGATGTTCGGCATAAAAGCTATATCGCCGAGACTGAAAGCGCCCGCCAAATACTCTTTCCCGTCCAATTCCCGCTCGATTCGGTCGAACGCTTTTGCAATTTCTGCCTTCGCGTTGTCCATCCGCTGGCTGTCCCTTTCGCCTTCCGGTTTGCGAATTTCCTGAATGATGTGAACAAAATAAGCATTGAAGTGAT
>JAICEJ010000678.1 GCA_025924215.1 Candidatus Binatia bacterium | reverse complement strand
GGAGCCAGAGATCATAATCCTCACACACAGGAAAAGATTCGTCGAACCCGCCTGCCCAATAGAACAGTTCTTTAGTCATCATGACCGCGGATGGACTGACCAAGCAAAGTTCGAGACTGCGCTGAAAAATATCTCCCGTGGGCTTTCGGTGCCTTGACTTGGGATTGACTCTCAACCCTCGGCGGATCCAGATTTCCTCGGTCTGGCAGATGTGCACGCCAGAATTTCGTTCCATGAAATCAGCTTGAATCTCTAGCTTCGCAGGCGACCAAAGATCATCGGAATCAAGGAACGCAATATATTTCCCCCGCGACATCGCCACACCAGCATTGCGCGCGGCGGAAACTCCGGCCCGCGGCTGAGAAAATATTTTTAACCGGGAATCGGACGACCTCACTAAGCGCGTGGTGTTATCAGTCGATCCATCATCAACGATGATGAGTTCGAAAGCCTTAAACGTCTGGGTCAAAACCGACTGGACGGCTTCAGCGATCATCGGCCAACGGTTGTAAGTCGGGATGACGACGCTCACCAGAGGCGGGCGGGTTGTCATTACTTAATTCGGACTTGAGATTTTGCGGCCGAAAGAGGCTCTGCCTTCACATGAAGGTTTCCATTTTTTTGAAAAACTGATCCACCATCATCTTAGCCACCCCACCCAACATTCGCTGGCCGATACTAGCGATTAACCCGCCCACTTGAGCATCGGTGCTGTACTTAAGAATGGTTTTTCCGTTGCTCTCTTCGAGATCAATGGCAACATCGCCCTGCATAAAACCCGGGCCGCCGGAGCCCGATCCGCTTAAAACGTAATGAGAAGGAGGTTGTTTGTCCTTAATCGCTACCTTACCTTTGTAGGTGCCCTTAACTGCGGCGACACCGACCTTCATGGTCGCTTCATACTGATCGGGACCGACCTCGTTGAGCGCCTCGCAGCCGGGCATGCATTGCGCCATCACCTTTGGGTCGAGCAGAACCTGCCAAACCCGGTCTTTTGGAGCATTGAACGTATAGCTTCCCTCAATCTTCAAACGACTCTCCTTCGCGGCTCGATCTGATTGCGATGCGCGCTCTTTCGGGATCATCCTTCCGAGCCAATACCATCAAAAACCTTAGCTTTCATCCAAACAAAAGACAATACTAAGATGATCGCCGGAAGCAGCGGGCCTGCGACTTAATAGAAAATCGTTGAATCCCCCCACTACCTTGGTTAAACTTTACCAGATGTCCACTAGAGCTACTGCGGCGGCGCTTTTCCTTGGGACACTTTGTGTCCAGCCCTCGACTATCCTCTCGCAAGAAGCCGATCCTCGCCAGAGTTTTCATAGCGCATACTCCTTATATTCGAGCGGCTTGACCTCTCAAGCAAAGGAGTTTTTCCAACAAAGCTTAAATGCACCCTATCCGCTCGCAGATTATGCGCTCTATTATTTGGCAGTCATCGCTTTTGAAGAATCCGATTGGCAGTCATCACGGGATCTTCTGATCCGGCTGCGCCAGGAGTATCCCCAAAGTATTTGGTTCGCTCGCGCTCAGCTGCAATCGATTAAGATCGACATTGCTGAAAAGAATTATCCCCAAGGCATTGCTTCGCTGCGTTCCTTGCGGACTGAAAAGAACCTGAAATCGGAGATTGCCGAAGAAGCGCTCTACATCGAGGGACAGTCGCATGAAATCCAGGGAGATCTCTCCCAGGCGCATTCGCTGTTCCAGGAACTGCGAACGAGTGCGCCGCGCTCACGATGGGGCGCCGCAGCGCGCAGAGAAGTCGCACGCTTGCGGGAAAAATATCCCGAATTATTTGGCCTCAACACAGTCACTGCGGTTTCGGATGAAGCCGATCAGCTGGCCCGAGAGAGAGAGCATACCGCGGCCGAAGCGCTCTATAAGAAGCTGCTCAATCAAGATCTCGGCCCGATACTACGGCTGCAGAATCTGACCAAGCTCACGGATCTTTATCTCTCGATTCGCAAGAGAAACGAGGCGATGCCTCTTTTGGAGGAAATCGCCCGCGATTTTCCTGACAGGCCGGAAGCGGCCGTTGCCCTCTATCGAATCGGTAACATTCTGTGGAACCGCAATGACAACAGCCAAGCTCTTGAATATTTCACACGTTTGATCAAAGCACATCCGGAGGGCCCCGAAGCCGACCGAGCCCAGTTTGCCGCTGCCGATATCCTGGAGTCTCAAGGCAAGAGCAATGAGGCAATTCCTTTATACCGTTCTTTGCCAAAGAAGTTTCCCAACAGCCAAGTACGCGATGATGCTATCTGGCGCCTGGCTTGGCTGCACTATCGCGGTGGCAAGTTGGCGGAGGCAAACGGAACCTTCAAGTCGCTCGCGAGCAACGCTAGAGAAGAACGGTACAAGACTGCCGCTCTCTATTGGCAGGCAAAAACATCGCAGCAGCTCGGGGCACATGACACAGCCAACCGTCTGTACCAGCAAATTTTCAATCAAGGCCCGGAATCCTACTATC
>JAICEJ010000677.1 GCA_025924215.1 Candidatus Binatia bacterium | reverse complement strand
GCTTTGTCTTCTCCCGCCGCCGGATCGGGCACGGCGATACTGGGACGCAATAGATAATAAGCGGGATCTTTAAACGGCACGACTACGTTCAGCCCATCCATGCCGCCGCGCTGGAACACTACGACGAAGACTCTGCCGCGGCCATTCTGCTCGGCACCCGCCGCCCGAACCAGAAATGTCGGCGGCAATCCTAACGCGACAAAACCGAGACCGACTGATTTGAGAAATGATCGGCGTGAGGGTTCCATAATTATCTCCTCTGGAATTCCGGCGCTGCAAGCAGAAGAGCGAGCGATTCGGCGCCGTTGGCTTCGTTCATCGCCGCGCGCGTGGCGGCGGAAATAGAGTCGGGCGCGATCAGACGAATTATCGACTCCTGATCTCCGACGGTGTCTTTTTGGACGCGCGAACCGGGCAGACGATTGCCAACCAAATCACTGACGAAATTCATCCGTGTCAGCAACATATCGGGACTGATCCAGGAAGCTCCCATATCCGGATGGCCGGTGGGCGGCTGCGCCAGGAAGAGCGGTTCGCCCATGCGGTTTAAATAGCGCAACAGAGGGTGGGTAATCTTGGTCTCAGCATTCGTAACACGTAGCGCGCTGGCGACATATTCGAGGGGTTTCTTCACCTTGCTCTGGTAAAACTCGCCGGAAAAGAATTCCGGCGAATCGATGACCGCGCGGACTACCGACGCGATATCTCCGCCGCTCTGTTGAAAAACCGCGGCGGCTTTGTTGACAACAGTTGCCGGTGGATCGTCAACGACGAAACGACGCGCTAACTTCGTCGCGATGAATTTTGCCGTTGCCGGATGATTTGCCAGAATGTCGATAACTTTTAGGCCGTCTTCTATGCCACCGCCTGCAGCGATGTGCGTGCCAAGCACAGTTTTGGCGCCACTATCATGGAAGCGCTGCTCGAAACGAAATTCACCCTGATCCCGCGGTCGCTCGATCGTCCAGCCGGTAAAACAGCGGGCGACTTCCTGGATATCTTTTTGCGAATAACCGCCGTCCACCCCAAGCGTGTGCAGTTCCATGACCTCGCGGGCATAGTTTTCGTTGATACCTCGGCGGCGATTGTTCGGTCCCCTTTGAGCCGCGGGACTTTGTGGACTGACGCTCATCCAATTGTCCAGGTAAAAAAGCATCGCCGGGCTTTGTGCCGTTGCAGTTAAAAGATCTTTAAACCGCCCGAGTGCATGGGGCCGGATGGTGTCGCGGTCATACGATGTAGAGAGCCAGCGATCGGCGCCCTTGCCGGCGAATATATTGAAATGATTGCTCCAGAAGTCGACCATAACTTCATAAAGCTGGCGCCGGCTGTAAACCGCACGGATCAATCTGGCAAGCTGCAGCTCCAGAATCACCTGCCGCGGCCCCTGCATCTGCGTCATGTCCATGCCTTTGGCTTGCGCGACCGCGGCTTGCGGATATAGCTCAAGCAGCTCGCGGCTGCTCAAACGCATGGTTTTGAGCTCGGCAACTCTATCGGCGACGACCGAATCGGGGATTTGGTCGGGGCTGAGTTGTTGGTCTAGATAGGCGGTGATCCCCGACTGCTGAAGTTTTTCGAGTTCTTCACGTGTCGGGCCGAAGCTTGTGCGGTTGAGAAAGTGCACCAGCTTTTGCTGTTGGGTGAGCGATGGTGCCATGGTCTAGTCCTTTACGCGCGGTTCTGGAAACGGTCTCTTAGGTCATTGCGAAGAGTTGCCTCGTTCTTCTGCCTCACGCTGCTTACGCGCACGAAACTTTTCTCGCAGGGCGCGTTGTTCTTCCGGTGATAGTTGCTCCATTTGTTGGCGAAAACGCTCGCGCCGCTGCTGCTTTTCTTCCGGGGACATTTTTTCAAATCGCTCGCGCGCCTTTTCCCTGAGCTCTCGTCTAGTCTCGGGGGGCAGCTCGCGAAAGCGCTCGAGGCGACGTTTCAGAGCTTCGCGGCTCTCGGGCGGCAGTTCACGCCATTGTTGCCACCGTTCGCGCAAACGCTCGCGATCCTCCGGAGAGAGTTGCTGCCAACGCTCAAAGTTCTTGCGAGCCGAGGCTTTCTCCTCGGCTGACATGCCGCGCCATCGCTCAAACTTTTTTCGCATCTCGGCCTTCTGTTCAGGCGGTAGTGATTTCCAGCGGTCGCGCAGTTCTTGCTTTTGCGGCTGCGTCATTCCTTGCCAGCGGTCGGCCGGTTCACGATTTTTTTGCGCCGAAGATTCGCCTCCCTCTCTCGATTGACTCCAACCCGCGGCGGGCGCCAATGAGATACTAAGTAAGACAAGAAAGCAAATCATTGCTGACTTCATTTTACCGCTTCTTTCGTAGACACGGCGTGAGTTTGGACGGGATGATGTGCTCCTCGGCGAAATTCAAGATCCTGCATGTTGCCAATTGATCCGCTTGATCCGTTCTTTGGCCGCACGAGTTCACCATGTGCAGCATCGCTCGAATACGCAGCAGTGCCATAGCTAGATAAATCTGGAAAACTTAAGCTGCTTCAT
>JAICEJ010000676.1 GCA_025924215.1 Candidatus Binatia bacterium | reverse complement strand
ACCGAGCTTTTCAGCTTCCCGCATCCATTCGCGCAGATCGGTAAAAGCAATATGTGGCTGAATCTTTGAGCTGTCGAACATAGTCGCTCCTTGCAAAGGTGTAAGTCACGCTCAATCTAACATAGTTGTCGTAGCTAAGGGAATCGGCGCTGCGAGAGAATAGCCACGTTACGCCGTGTATTGCCTACCTGAAGGGACCGCGGCATATGCTTCTTCACCATCTGAAACTTCAGCGCTTGATTCCTGACGCTGGATCGGAGCACGACGAACGCGCCGTTTCTGGAAATTATTGCAGCAAGCCGGAACACGTGCACCAAGCGCATTAGTGCCTGTCGAGCCAATCCCCGATAATTTTGTTAGTCTCCTCCGGCTTGTGCCAAAAAAAACCGTGGCCACAGCCCTCCACCACCGCGAATTCGGCGTTGCGAATGTTATCGCGCAGATGTTCCGAGGTGATGACATGGTTGCCGGTGTCGGCATCGGCTTTATCTTCGCCGCCCACCAAAACCAGAGTCGGCGTGGTAATCTTGTTCAGTGACTCACCGGTCTCGTGCTGGTTGCGGGCGATGACATGGCGTAAATAGGGATCGAGCTGAGGCCGATTGTCCCAGAAACTTTTAAACAATGTTTCTAATACTTCCGGATGCGCTTTCACGAACTCCGGCGGAAAGAAAAAACGGCTCCTGAAGTGGCTCAACATGTGTTCCTTATAGCCCTTCTCGATCATGCTCTTCAGACTATCGACTGTCAGCCAGCGCGGGTACTCGGGATTGCCCATCGAACCTGAGCCGGACGCCGCTTGAATCATGCTGCGCACCTTGCGCGTATAATCGATGGCAAGCCACTGGCATACTCGCCCGCCCATGGAGTGACCGATGATATGAGCCGGCTCATTGATGCCAAGCGCGTCGAGCAAGTTAGCTGCATCTTGAGCAAACTGCCGCGTCGAGTAATATCCCGCAGGGGCATCCGACTTTCCCACTCCACGATGGTCATAGACGATTACCTGATAACGATCTATGAACGCCGGCACTTGCTGAAGCTTCCACGGCTCGCCCGGCCAACCCGTTCCGGAAACGAAAAGGAACGGCACTCCGCGGCCGAAGCTTTCATAATATAAACGAACCTCACCTGCTTGGGCGTAAGGCATCTAGGATCTCCATTGCATACGAGGTGTCATTGGATTATCCGAATGTTTCCGATGGTTCAAACGGTTTATGACAAATTCGATAATTCAACCCGTTCGGACCGCGGCTATTCTGCGCTTATTGGCCGGTTTGCACATCTATATCGGCTGGAGTCTAGTGGTCGATATTGCTTTGAGCCTAGCGCACGGTGCGAGCCCCTCTGACGAGGCAGCTAGGTTGATGTGACCGACCCCGATCAGCTAATCTCCAGCAGAATAGCGGATTGCCTGAAATACGCGTCCAGGGCTTATGTTATGCGAAGAAAAGAGGACATGTGAATGAAGACCTTGAGTGTCGTGACTGCATTACTGCTGGGCTTCGCTGAGTTGGCGGTTGCCCAAGACTCGTTCTTCAAAGGCAAAACCGTTCGCATCGTGGTGCCGTTCGCGGCCGGGGGCGGCTACGATATCTATTCCCGGATTATCGGCCGGCACATGAGTAAATACATTCCCGGCAACCCGGTTTTCGTGGTTGAAAACATGACCGGCGCAGGCGGTCTGATCGGCATGAATCACGTCTATAAAGCTGTCAAACCGGACGGCCTCACCATCGGCACGCCGATTGGCACTATGTTTGTCGATCAACTCATCGGCAAACCGGGCATAGAGTTCGATGGACGCAAGTTCGAGTATATCGGCGCGCCGGCGCAGGACACGCAGCTGCTGATCGTGCACAAGCGCACCGGCATCAGCAGCGTCGAACAATGGTTATCGCACCCAACGCCGGTGAAATTCGGCAGCACCGGTCCGGGCTCAGCCAACGAATCGATTCCGAAGATTGTCAAAGAGGCGCTAAACCTGCCGCTACAGGTTGTTTCAGGCTATAAAGGCAGCTCGGTCATTCGTCTGGCATTTACCGGCGGCGAGGTCGACGGGGTCGCCAACGCCTGGGAATCAATGGTTTCGACCTGGCCCCAAGAGCTTGAGAGCGGCGATGCAGTCATTTTGTTGCAGGCCTCTGGAAAACGCCATCCGGATTTAACCAAAGTTCCATTGGTTATGGATTACGCAAAAACGGAGATGGCTAAAAAGCTGGTGAGCGGCGTCATCAATAATTTCGGCGCGACCGCACGACCCTATGTGGTGACCCCGGGCACACCAAAAGCGCGTGTGGAGATATTGCGCAAAGCGTTTATGGATACCATGAAAGATCCGGACTTTGGGGCTGAGCTTAAAAAAGCGAAATTGGATCTGAATCCGCTCGACGGAGCAACCCTGGAGAACAACATTAAAGAGCTGTTCGCATTGGATCAGGCGCTGATCCCGAAGTTGACAGAGATCCTGAAATAAGAAAGGATCGACACGATTTGCATCATT
>JAICEJ010000675.1 GCA_025924215.1 Candidatus Binatia bacterium | reverse complement strand
TAGCACCGCGTGGAATAAAGATCCCGAACTTCTGCGAGCCCGCTTGATCATAGCACAAACAGGTAAGCCGTTGACGCATCTCATCCGCGGTTATGCGCGTTACCGACTGGTTTATGAAGACAACACGGCTGTAGTGTTTGTAGTCGATCAGAGTGTGTTATAAGTGTTACGGCACAATTCGTTTGCCGGCCAAGATTCGCCCGGGTGCAGCTTAGGCGGCAGACTATCGTGGATAGAATCGTTGCCGTCTAAAACGAGGCCAACTGTTTAAAGCAAGGGGGAGTTATGCTCAACGTGTTCTCGCAGCGTGTTTTCCTTCTCGTCCTGATATCAATCATCGCCGTCGGCGGCTGCGCGGCGACGCAGTCGCAGCAGGATTTTTCATCCATCCTTGCCGATAAAGAAAGGCCGGATACTGAAAAGGCATTGGATTCGACCCGTAAACCGAACGAGGTGCTCGCTTTTTACGGAGTTAAAAGCGGCGATAAAGTCGCCGATATCTTCGCCGCGCGCGGCTATTACACTGCGATCTTATCTCAGGTCGTGGGCTCCCAGGGAATGGTCTACGCTGTGGTTCCGGCATCCCGGCCGGAGCTGACTGAACGCGTGAAAAATCCGAAGTTCGCTAACGTCCGGTTAGTCGAAGGACCGTTGGATAAACTGGCCTTGCCGCAGGACGGCTCGCTGGATTTCGCCTTGATACATTTGAATTATCACGATCTCTCTCCCGATGTGCGGATCGCGATGAACAAGAGAATTCTTGGCGCTCTGAAGCGAGGCGGTGTTTACGGTGTGGTCGATCACTCAGCCAAAGAAGGGAGCGGAAACGAGGCGGTGAAAACGCTTCATCGGATCGATAAACTGTTGGTCATCAAAGAAGTGACCGGTTCAGGGTTCAAGCTGGCGAAAGAAGGGACGATGCTTAGCCGGCCGGAAGATAAACGGGACTTCAACGTAAACAAAGAGCGTAATCTGAGCGACCGCTTCGTACTGGCCTTCCAGAAACCCTAGAGCAAATACCAGGGGTTGGCGGTGGGACTAAATGAATGCTGAGCCGTCTATCGAGACCGCGGTGGCTAAGGAGCTGATCTAACAAATTCGCAATTGCCTTCGAAGCCGGTTCTAACGGCGCGGCTTATCTGCAGCCGCGTAAGTAAAACTATATCTCTGTGACCTGGCGAAGCTTCAGTTTTCGCTTGGCCTGTTCAAGTACGTAGCGCCCTACCGCCAGATCCTCATCAGCGATACCGTTGGATTGAAAAAAGATTCTCTTGGGCCGGGGTTGCGCAGCGTCGCTGCCGACAAATCTTTCAAGAGGAACGACATCCTCCCAACGGGCGATGCCAGACTGACAAGCATCGATCAAATCACCGCTGTCCACTCTCGCAGCGGCCACGTCATCGGCAACGATGAGATCCATTTGCCGAATCAAGTTGCCCGAAACTTCGTGCTTAAAGGCTCCGTTTGCGCCGATCGATGCAACCAGGACGTCCTCTTTAAGGTTCTTACCGTCGGCGACCGGAGTGGTGGAGTTGGTCGAGACGACAAGAATACCCGACTCGCCTTCAACCTCTTCAACAGAGGATGCCTCGCGCCAGTCCGCTTCAACTATTTGGCTCATTTGTTTGATGAAGTGTGTGCGCCGCTTGGGAGTCCTTCCGAAGACCACGATCCGTTTGATCCGACACGCGTGTGCAACTGCTTCCACCTGAAAGGTGGCTTGCCAGCCCGGCCCGATAACTCCCAACGTATTAGCATTCGGCGGCGCCAGATACTTGGCGGCGACGCCTGTAGCGGCGCCGGTCCGCAGGCTGCTGAGATAGCCCATATTGATGATTGCCTGGATTTGCCCGCTCTTGCCATTATAGAGCGTAACTGTGTTTGCTTGAGCGATGTATGCGCGCAAGCAAAACAAGTCGTAACCCTGATGCCAGGCAGCCATGATGTTAATTTGCTTCTCGTTTCCCTTGAGCCGGCGGCGTGGCAAACCGCGTATCTTGCCAGCCGCCCGATCGCGAAACATTTTATCGAGAAGATCGACCGCCCGCGCCATGTTGATGAGCTTTTTGCTTTGTGGTTCACCGATAAGTAAAGCCATGTTCGTTATCGTCCTCCATACGTTCTATCAGGCCGCTGAAAAGCCTCATATGCTTCGTTGCCTTGGCCGACTTGCTTCAACGTACTGAATGTACGCTCAAACTCATCAAACTTCGCGCCTTGCTCCTGAGGTCTTTTTGAGCAGCCTATACCCAGAGTTTGTCCAACGTTCTATAGCGCAGGGGTAGAATCCCCGCAACAAACAATGGCTTTTTCTTACGACGGTATAGAGTAAAACTGTAATGCCTGAGACTGGTGGCAAGCGCCCTCCAGCACGCTTTCCCTTGACCCGCGAGATTAATCATCTAACAATGTCTGGCATGAAACGCTGTCCTAATTGTTCCGTTGAGTATGATGACAACATCAGTTTCTGTACCAAGGACGGTAGAGCGCTGGTGACGGCCAATACGAGCCGCGCC
>JAICEJ010000674.1 GCA_025924215.1 Candidatus Binatia bacterium | reverse complement strand
TCCTGGCGCGATTCATATCGAATGGACCGATAACCTGGACGCCAGCGGCAAATTCAAACCTGACGCCGAGCTGAAAGCCATGTACAGCCGGGCTGGCATAACGGCGGACAAAGAAGTTATCTCGTACTGCCAGGGAGGCTACCGGGCCGCGCATAGTTACGTGGCGCTCCGCTTAATCGGCTTTCCCAAAATCCGTAACTACATCGGCTCCTGGAAGGAATGGGGTGACCGCGCCGATCTTCCGATCGATCAGCCGACCGAGCAGAAGTGAACAAAAATTAACTAAGGGCAGGACGTCTATGAATCTGACAGCCGTGCAAATATGAATGCGGACCAAAACATACTGAGAACGGCAATGAGCGTGATCCGCTAGTGCGACTGTTTACCTATAGACTGATTGTGGTATTTCCCAATAGTACAACGTGTGCACGTCGCCCGCTCCATCACGATAGGCCTCGGTAATCTTCGGCGGCCAATCCCCCATGTTAAAAGTGTACGAGACGACGCGCGCGCCGGGCTGGAGTTGGTGCAGCAAGACTGGCTTGAGCGCTTCATTGCCGTCATGAGAGAGATACAAGGTCACTATGCTGGCTGACGACAAGTCGGCCGTCATGAAATCCTGCTGGCGGACTTCCACCAGCTGCTCCAGATTTTCTTGATTGATATTCTCACGGGCCAGTTTTACCAATCCCGGATCCACCTCAAAACCTACTGCTTTGATTCGATATTTTTTTGCGGCGGCGGTCAACACCCGGCCATCGCCGGAGCCAAGATCATACAAGTGATCGCCAGCTTTTATTCCGGCGAGCGCTAGCATCCGGTCGACAACTTCGTACGGCGTAGGATCGAAAGGCGCCCGTTGTTCGGGAAGCGTTCTTACAGAAGGTCGCTCCAAAAGCGGGGCGGGGGCGAAATTCTCTCCCGGAAGACTGGGCACAACCGAGATAGTCCCTGAATCAGATGAGCTCGGAACCTCGATGATTGACGCTCCAGGGTAGTAGGAGGAGTATGCATATGAACCGAACCATGGAACATACGGATAGCGGTGATAGTAGATAAACGGTGGGTAAAATCGTTTGGCAACTACTCGCCCTGGGAAGGTAAACTGAATAAACGGTGGGCGCCCAAAGTGAGCGCCACCGACCCGGGCGCGCGGAATAAGTATCCGATTTCCCGTGAGGGACCCATCGAGACGGCCCAATCTCGGCCTTACGGCGGCGGTGGATCCGGAATTACCAAAAGTGGCGAAGCCGCGGCCAGCCCCACGATTGCCGCGGATCCCTTGGCTCCAAGCCTGATCCGGCGTCAATAAGAATACGGCGAGAAAAAATGCCAAAACGTGCATCGTGCCGAATCTTAGGAACACTCATTAGCGTAAGTCAACTAGCTCGATACGCCGGTGATTTGCTGCTAAACACAATTTCGAGACCAGCCCTTAGTTAAGCTATCGAGGCGGTGCATTCCTAGTTCGTTCGACTAACGAGTACCGCATCATCTAAACGAACATAGCCTGGCGGTCTCCCCTGCTTGGAACGAACTTCGAGCCAGTTTCCGACCGCACGCACCACCGTGATCTTTGTACCCTTGTTGATGTCCGTAACCCTGCGGGCAGTGGTCGAGGGCTCTTCATGCACGCTGGTAGCGCGGATGACCTCATAAACCCCCGGCTCAGCAGAACGGCGGGCCGGTGGCGCTTGCGAAGCCGGCGTCTTGACCGAACGCGCCGATGACGCCGGCGCTATCGACGGACGCTTCGCCGCAACCCGCGCCGCTTCCTGTGTCGCGGCGGTTAATCGTTGTTGCGCAGACGAGAGTTCCTTTTGGTTTTCTTCCAGCTTTGCCGTAAGCGACGTCAGCTGGCTTTTGCTTTTATCTAGTTCTTGGCGGAGCTGTTTCAGTTCTCCTTCAAGCGTCCTGATTTTTTCCTCGCGTTCTTGCACCTGCTTAGAGTTGGCCTCTTCCAGCTGGCGAGCATCATTCCTTTGCCGATACCCGGCAATTAGAAAGAGACCTAAACCAAGAACGACTATCAAACTCGCCGCCAGCGTCGCCATCGCGGGTTTCGTCCAAGCCCGGCTGCCGGCCTGGCCACGGCTATGAGCGGGTTGGCCAGCCATCTCATCGCGCCCGGGCCATTGAGGTCTCTCCTCGGCGCTCCCGAACTCCGCCTTGCAATAAGGACACTTTGCAGCATTTTCCTCAATGCTGTTTGCGCAGTGCGGGCAAAGCCGGGCGCGGCTCGTATTGGCCGTCACCAGCGCTCTACCGTCCTTGGTACAGAAACTGATGTTGTCATCATACTCAACGGAACAATTAGGACAGCGTTTCATTCCAGACATTGTTAGATGATTAATCTCGCGGGTCAAGGGAAAGCGTGCTGGCGGGCGCTTGCCACCAGTCTCAGGCATTACAGTTCCTCTAACCGTCGTAAGAAATAGCCGTCGTTTGTTGCCGGGATTCTACCCTTGCGCTATAGAACGTTGGACAAACTCTGGGTATAGGCTGCTCAAAAAGACCTCAGGAGCAAGG
>JAICEJ010000673.1 GCA_025924215.1 Candidatus Binatia bacterium | reverse complement strand
GGACCATCGACAAACAGGTGGAATTAGGCAGCATCAAAGCCGCGGAGAAACCGACTTATGAAAAGCTCATCGATATTTCTATCATCGAAGCGGCTATCGCCAAGGCCGGAGGACGTTTGACGGGCGATAAGCGCTGGGATTAGACGCGCAGCCCGTTACCATCGGATCGCGGCGCAAAGCTCCCGCTGCGATGATTATCGTGAGTTCCGCGCTTCCGTAAGCAGTCGATTTTTTCAATCGTCGCCGCTCTGAAGCCCCTTCACGGCGTCTGAGTGACTAACAGTTGGGGCGGGAATGTGGGATTCATGATTTTCTAGATCCTATGCACAACAGCCGGAGCTAGTGTTTCAGTCATTAAAATGAACTTGGATTGACCCACGATGGCCGAGAGCAAAACAGTCATTGTATTCGGGTAATCTACTATAAGATATTTCGCAGCACCCTCAGGATCGTATGGAGGCGCCGATATGATCAGGCATCTTCTCTGCCATTGGCTAAATGCTATTGTGCTTTTCCTGCTGCTGTTGGATTTGCCGGCGGTTCTCGCACAGGGAGTCAACGTTGATGCGGCCAGGAAAGAAGGCAAGGTGATCGCCTATGGCACCATCATCCCGCAGGTGATGGAGCCGCTACACCGCAATATCGAGAAAAAATATGGCGTCAAAGTAGAGTATTGGCGCGCGTCGGCGACTCAAGTGATGGAGCGCGCACTTTCGGAATGGCAGGCGGGCCGACCGGGGTTCGATGTTACTTTTGCCATCAACGGTGCCCAGGCAATTCTCAAGCAAGCGGCCGTCTTCACCAAGTACACGCCGGCGTCGGCTGAAAAGTTTCCTGCCGACTTCAAAGACAAAGACGGGTTAGTCACCGCGTGGCGTCACACGCCGATCGGTGTGCTTTACAATACCGATCTCGTTCAAACGGCGGATGCGCCCAAAAGCCTGGATGATCTCTTGCACCCTAGGTGGAAGGGAAAGATCGTCCTTCCCGACGCGTCGCGCCATACCAGCACGGCGCAATTTCTCGTCAGCCTGCGGAAGATCAAGGGTGAAGGCTGGATCGATTATGTCAAAGCGCTGGCCAAACAGGCGCCGCTCCTCAAAGAATCATTTGCCCCGGTGCCCAATGACATCTTGCGCGGCGAGGCGACGCTCGGCTTTACCTACCTACAATACGTCTATCAGAACAAAGGTCCATTGGGTTACGTTTTGATGGATAAAATCCTCACCGACACCAACGATCTCGGTTTGAGCGCCAAGGCGATGAATCCCAGCGCCGCCAAACTCTACATGGAATATCTTTGCTCTCCAGAGGGACAGAAGCTGGTGGCCGATCTCGGCGAGTTCGTGTTGTCGCCCGGTATCTATCCGCCAATCAAGGACGCCGACAAAATCACCGCCAATAGCATCTTCATGGATAATCCTTCAGCGGAGGAATATAAAAAGCTCAGCGCCGAGTTCCGCCAGATTTTTTTTGGGAAGTAGAGAAGCGATACTCGTAATCAATCCGGTCACTTTATCTCCTGATCAAAAGCGAAGAGGCTAACATACCTGTTCTTTGGGTACGAGATCGATTCGATTGCGGAGTTTGTGCGCTAATCCTCCCCCTGTAAATCTTCCTGGCCGGCTAATTCACTTGTCAGGTTATCTGCTTGTGGCGAAGTATTGGCGAAATTTACGTCGGCCGCATTGGGGGTAACCGCGAATGGCGCTGAAAAGCAAGGAATGGTTTTTAGGAAGGGCCAAGCCACCGACCAGGATAAAGCCAAGCGCGCGTTTCTGGATGAGTGGGTTAAAGCGGTTAATGAGCATGGTGGATTTGGACGGTGGGTCTGGGCGGTCTCAAGACGACCTGGTGACGTGGTGCAGATACTGGAACAAGCATCATCGGCGCGATCAATCGCAAATGGAAATGGTCACAGTTTGTGATTGGTTCCATGAGAATCGCCGGTGGAATCGAACTTCCAAAGCCTGACCGCAAGAGTCCAGCGTGCTGTTTAATTACGGTGCTCGAATTGATCACGGTTCGGTGGGAATGTGTGACTCATGATTTTCTAAATACCAGGTCGCAATCGCCTCCCGGCTGGTGAACCAAACGTTTTTGTGTGAAGCGGCATATTCGATGAACTCGCGCAATGCGCGGACTCGAAACGGCTGGCCCATGACATGAGGATGTAATCCGAAGTTCATGATGCGGCCGGTCTCGTGGCTTTCTTCATAGAGCTGGTCGAAGCACATTTTCAGGGTCTCGAGGCCGGCAGAAGTCGACATCCCGCCGCGCGCGAACAGATTGAAGTCGTTGACATCGTTGGAATAGGGCACGCAAACAATCGGTCCATGCAATGTCTGAATCAAGTAGGGCTGATCGTCGTTCAAATAATCGCAATAAGCGATCAGGTCAAATTCTCTGAGAAACGCCGGTGTGTACAAAGTGCCCCGGATCGCTGAAGAGAGCCATGCCTTGGCCGGCCGGCCGACCACTTCCTGGTATTTATCGAGCGTGCGTTTAATGACGGCACGCTCTTCATCCGGCTGATTTG
>JAICEJ010000672.1 GCA_025924215.1 Candidatus Binatia bacterium | reverse complement strand
CGGATGGGTGCACGGAATCCTATTTATCGGGTTTGTCGTCGCCTTGATACTGGCGCGAGATGCCATGCGCTGGAGCTTTCGGTGGACGGGGCTCGTGCTCCTTGCGGCGTTACTTCCATTTGGGCCGTTTGTGATTGACGGCCGCTTGCGCAAAGAGGAGGACGGATACGATATCTCAGTCGCCAAAGCATCTGAGTTCTAAGTTGAATGATAAGAAAGAGGTTAAGCGCGCCGCACGTAGAGGAAACTTGTCGTGAGAGCAGTCGCGCTCCAATCCTAGGTGCCCTTTTGCTATCTATGCCGTTATTCTCATGCGCAGGAAAGCGACGGACCAACCTTGGAATTGAGTCATCGCGTTTAACGTCTTGTCCTTCGTCACCCAATTGCGTTTCAAGCGATGCCGTTGATTCGTCGCACTCGATTGCGGCATTCGCACTGGCAATTCCGCCAGGCGACACATGGCTTGGTGTCCGGGATCTGTTGAAGGTCTACCGCGTACCAAAATCATTGCTGCGACCGCTGATTATATTTACGCCAAATGCACCAGCGCAGTCTTTGGCTTTGTCGACGATCTCGAACTTCACTTGCGGATCGCTGAGGGAGTTATTGCGGTGAGGTCGGCATCACGGTTCGGCTACAGCGATCTAGGCGTTTAATCGCCGGCGGATTGAAGATTTGCGATCACTACTGATAGAGCGGGGCATCGTAGGCGCGCTTGCCTGAGTGATGGTCTGCCAGCATCAATCCGGCCAAGCTGCAGTTTACCGGGGTCATTGCCAAGGCGCCGTTTTTGCCTTCGCACTACATTAGTGCCTGAGGAGCCGGCCTTCAAGCTGCTTGAGTTTTTTCGAGATGAAAATCTGTTCCGACTTGATGGTGGTCAGTTCCAGGGACTTCCGGAAGTAATCGCCGGCCGTTTTTTTATTGTTTAGATCCGCCTCAAACTCCCCCAGAACTGCATAGAGTAGATAATAGGAATTCAACTCCTGCCGATTTTGAATCGCCTGTATCGCTTCGATGCCCGCGCTCGGACCGTGCAGATTGGCGAGAGCGACGGCACGATTGAGGACAATCACGGGCGAATCATTGAGCTCAAGCAGCCGGTCGTAAAGCGAAAGGATCTGCGCCCAATCGGTGGATTCGTAATCCTTGGCAGCGCAGTGGCACGCCGCAATGCCGGCCTGCAGATGATACTCACTGATTTCGTCGCCGGCCATGGATTGCATCAGATGAAAAAACCCGCGCGCGATCATCGTCTGGTCCCAGGTTGAGCGGGTTTGTTCCTTCAGTCGAAGAATGTTTCCATCATTGTCCAGTCGCGCCTTCAACCGTGCCCCGTTCAGTAACATCAGCGCCAGCAAGGCGTGAGTTCGGGGACGATTGCCTGCGGGATGTTCAGCCAATAACCCACCCAGGCGGATCGCTTCATGACAGAGCGCTTCTCTGATCAGTTGGTCTCCTGTTGAAGCTTTGTAGCCTTCGTTGAAAAGCAGATAAAGCGTTTGCAGCACGCCGTCAAGGCGCTGCGCCAGCTCCTCGCCTGCCGGAATTTCAAACGGCACGCGCGCGTCGCGGATCTTTTGCTTTGCCCGGGTCAGCCGTTTGGCAATCGCCGCTTCAGATGTGAGAAATCCTCGGGCAATCTCGCCGGCGCTAAAGCCGCAAAGAGTCTTGAGCGCCAGCGCCACGTGGGCCTCTTGCGGAAGCATGGGATGGCAGCAGACAAACATCATACGAAGACGGTCATCGGTAATTTCCTTTTCACCGATTAAGCCATTCTCGGCTGTGGCATTAGGCGAGTCCTGGTTTATCAAGCGCGCGATCTCGGTTTGTTTATTGTGAAAAATCTTTTCGCGGCGGATGAGATCCAGAGCCAAATTTTTCGCTACCTGCGTGATCCAAGCGGCGGGATTTTGCGGGATTCCGTAATAGGGCCATGTTTGCAATGCCCTGGCTAAGGTTTCCTGAACTACGTCTTCGGCCCGGTTAATATGCTCGATGCCAAAAATTCTGGTCAATGTCGAAATTATCTTTCCGGACTCATGGCGAAAGCAATGCTCCACCACCTGGGTAACTTCTCCAGAGCAGGGCACCAAACTCTTGGCATCGGAATGTGTCGTCTTCATTAATGAACCATTCTGCGACCGTTGCAGGCGCGATGGCAACGCTAGGCTTCAGCTCGACCGCCGCATTAAAGGCGCTCCAACATTGAGTTCAAGCGTTAGCCGCTTGACCGCGCCCGGCTGAAAATGTTTTTTTGACTCCTCCCGCCGGCTCACCGCGAACGGAAAGGATTCGGAACATTGAAACGTCCGCCCGTGGCGAGCCTGTGAGATTTTGTAAAAACACGCGCTGATCGCGTTGAAAATCACACGCCCGCGCGAACCGGTTGTGCAGCGCTGTGTTCCCTTGGGCTTAGTGCCAATGGGCATTCAGGCGCCACCGGCCTAACTTCCACGGTGGCGCCGTAGTTCAAGCCTGGAAAATCCTTGGCGATCTCCGCCGCCTCCTCTAAACTGCCGACATCGAGCAAAAAGAATCCGGCAATCGCT